>JBHJNW010000112.1:0-53839 GCA_050330395.1 Pleurocapsa sp. | reverse complement strand
TCAAACATAAAAGTTCAACTGTAGCTTTTGCAGAGTATAAGTTGATGCTGAAATTAGCACAAAAACTACTCTCTAATTATCCTGATATCATGCTTTTGGCGGATCGTGGTTTTGCCAACTATATTCACAGTATTTTACGCCGAGGTCGTAATTTATCAGAAATGCAAATTGAAGCTTTAATTACTGCTGCCTCCGAAGCCGATCGCACTGTACAACTACTGCAAGACTTATTAGATTTAGCGCGATTAGACAGTGGCAGAATGCAGTTTCAGATGGAGAATCTTCTGCTTAACGATCTGATTACAGAGATAGTGGGTATGGCGCAGCAATACAGCGGTAGAAAGATTGATTTAGAAATGAAGGCTAATTTAATCGTAATCAAAGCCGATAACCATCGTCTTAAGCAAGTTTTGTTGAATTTGATTGATAATGCAGTCAAATATTCCGAGTCAGAAACCTCTGTAACCATAAAATTAACTGCACAAAATGATCGAGCAGTTATTCAAGTAAGCGATCGCGGTGTAGGTATTTCTTTACAGCAGCAAAATCGAATTTTCGAGCGTTTCTATCGTGTGGACGAGGCGCGCAACCGCTCTGGTGGAACAGGGTTAGGACTATCTATAGTCAAAACTTTAGTCGAAGGTATGGGTGGCAATATTACGGTACGCTCTAAGCTAAATCAAGGAAGTACTTTTATAATTAGTTTTCCTTTATCTGGTAGTTAAAATTTTGACTGAAACTATCATGAGTATTTTAGGAAATCGATCTTTATTGATATTTGATTATCTATCATTGACTTGTGAATTACTAATTAACCAATGTTGATTTAAACTATTTACGTCAGACAGATGAGATTTTACTTTAATATTAGTCTGGAAAAACTCAGGTTTGGGTCGAATTCTCAGCAAAAAATAACCTTGGCTATTCTGTGGCGGCAGTACGTATTGAGACTCGGTAATTATGCACCAAATTAAAGGTAGGCTGGAGCGATCATAAAGGGTAAAGTAGATGTCAAATTGCTCAATAATTTCAGGCGCAATTTCTATTTGAAGGGTTTGCTGCGAATCTAAATAGTTATAGGCAAAGTGGGTTGCAGGCGCGCCAACTGGTAAGTATTCGTAACGAACAAAAGATTTTGGTAAATAGTTGCGCAGCTTGAGAATTGTATAAATATAGTAGTGTAAGCTGGAATAAAACCAATTTTTAGCTTCGATTAAATTGTCATAATAACTATTAATATCATTAGGAACATTAAAAGATTCTACAAATAAGTGATCATCTACTTTTACCCCAGGATAATTAATCGTATCGGCTCGATTATAATAGCGAACCCCTAATGAATATTTACCAGGGGAAAGTTTGACTGTATACCAAGAGTTAGTTGAGTCTATTTGCTCTGATTCAAGGCTGGTAATTGTTTTATAGCCAGGAAAACTATAGACAACAGCAATCCAAGAACGAGAAGATTTATTAGCAGTTTCAACATCTATAGCTATAGTTTCTGTTACTTTAAACGGCCCTAATGTACCAATGATCGCATGAGTATTCCAGCGAGGCCCTTTAGTCATCAAAATGGGTAAAATTAACGGAGCATTAATCATTTTGGCTGATAATACTCGCCACTGAGAAGCTTTTTTTTGATTGACCGCCAGATAAATAGTAAATAAGTTGCCTATAATAAACTTCATCACTTTGTTAAACACAAAGGAAAGCAAAGCTAGAGGAATTTCCCACAATAACCAAATTTTGTTCATTAATTTTTTGGCGATCGCCTAATTAAAACATTAAATCTCAAGCTAACTACTTACTTAGCTGTATTAGCTGTAAAAATACTAACTGTTAGTAATTTAAATCCCCAGAAAAATCTTGCAGTTTACTGAAACAATATGCCCCCATTAATGCGCCCCAAGTTCCTTGACCAGTTTCGGGATCGATACCTTTGTCATAAGTTTGTAGTTCATCTGCTGTAGCTTTAAATCCCAGGAACACTTGAAAGGTTGTACCTTGATAGGTAACTTTGCAGGGTTTTGGGGTTTTTGGCGTAGTTTCAAAACAATACTGTCCATCATTTAGCTGTTTTGACGCGACTTTAAGTGTACAGTCAGGCAAAAATTTAATTTTTTCTGGGGTGATTTGCCTAATTAAAGCTTTATTATGACCTGCACCCCTCGCTGTGGCTAGATCCTCAAACATATAAAATTCTACTTCTAGGGTTTCTTTTTGTCTCAGGCGTAAGATTCTGGGACGATAGGGTTGGTCGATTTTAATTACATTAGCCTGTTCCGCAAACAAAGTAATACTATTATCGGTAAAAATAGGCACTGGACGTATCCAAAGCCGTAAATTGACGTACCAAGCTGGTTGTTGTAGCGCCTGCTGTTGATTGCTAAACTCTCCAGCCAAATAGGTAGCTAAAGTCGTTAATTGAAGAGAAATCATTGAATAAGTTTAATTATTGGGGATTAATTATTATTAAACATCAAATATTCAGTTAAATTTGGGAATAAGAAGAGTGCTAATCTTGACTAAGACTGACCTAGATCTATAAGCTATAGGTTTAAAAGTCTATTTTATAGATTACTTGTTTGAATATAATTATTAATAAATGTCAATGTCGCAATTAGAACGTTTAATTTCCATGGCTGAAGATGAGCTAGCCGTATATAGTACTGATGCTCGCAAAATCGAAAGATTACGACGCAAAATTGGCATCTCTGTAACTCCCACAAAACAGGAAGAAGTAAAAAAAGAATTATTAGAATTGATGCCTCAAGGTTTTTTTGGTAAATTGATCGAAGAACAGCGTCAAACAGTAGCTTTACCTTTTTGGGGGATTGCTGGATTAGGATTGCTGTTTGGCATTTCCCTGCGCCAGCCTGTGGATTTCCTTGCTCCTGCTATTGGTATCCCTTTAGCGATTAATATTCAAAAATGGGGTTGGAATCTACAAGCTAAACGCATTCTGTTAAAAACCTTAGCAGAAATTGAAGCTAGAACTAAGCAAGCAGCTAAAGAATAAATAGTTGAAAACCGACCATTTAACTGCGATAGCTAATGCTCGGTTTTTAGCATCTAAAAAACTAGCTTTAATAGGCGAAAATTAATTTAATATATTTTTAATTTCCGTTGCTTCTAGCTGTTGGTCTATCTGTGCCTCTTCGACGATCGCTGTTTCCTCGACCTTTTCTGGTGCTTCAATCTCTGATGATCCTGACTGCACTCTACTTTCTGTTTTAAGGCGATCGCTTAATCGCCGCAACACTCCATTGATAAAGCGAAACCCATCTTCATCAGAATAGCGTTTGGCTAATTCTACCGACTCATTAATTGCAACCCGTTCGGGAACTTCTAAATAAATTATTTCTGCCACAGCAATCCGCAAAATATCGCGATCAATTTTTGCTAGACGACTAAGTTGCCAAGCGACCAAAACATTTTCGATGGCAGCTTCAATTTCTTGACGATGTTCGTTAACCGTAGCAATTAATTCTGTAGCGTACTGTCTTACTTGCTCTTTATTGGTAAGCTGCAAAAACTCAGGAAATTCAACCGCCATTCCCAGACGATTTACTGCTGTTTGAGAAACTGACAAAGCTTCTTGAATCATCACTCTCGCACTATTCAAATCGCTAGCGCGGGTTTCGCTGTTTAAAATACGCTCCTCACCCCGTTTAATTTCCGCCGAAGCTGTCTCTAAGTTATCTTGAACTTCGATAGTTAAAGTTCGCACGGCAGCTAAAACTAGACTATCAAGGTCTTCTTGAGGCAGTTTACCTTTTTTAGTTTTGATTTGGCTAATACTCAGCAAAGCTAATTCGCGAGCAATACTTCTGGGTTGTTTACGCAGAGCCATATTCTGTCTATTTTAAGCAAATAGTGAATGCCCGATAATTGTAGCGAGCTTAATCATTATACCGCTTAGTTTCGCTTAACTTTCTTCTTCAAGAGAAATCAAATCAGACTCATCTGAGACAAAGCCATTTTTAACCGCTACTTTTTTCTTGCTTTTGGAAACCGCAAGATGTTGTTTGACAGCAGGAGTTTCAGGGCTAACTATACCGCCCGATATCAGAATTTTAAACGCATCTTCAATCGAAATGTCAATATCGATCGCTTCTTGCTGAGGAATTATGGCGTACCATCCAGAAGTGGGATTGGGAGTGGTGGGAATAAAAACGCTAATCATCTCTTCTGTGAGATGGGCTTGCAGTTGTGGACTGACTTTTCCCGTCACAAACCCCATAGTCCATACTCCCCTACGGGGATATTCAACTATCACTACCCTTCTAAATTTGGTTTTAGAATCACCCAAAAGAGTTTCTAATATTTGCTTGAGGGTTTTATAAACAGAACCTGCTAAAGGAATAGCTTGCAGAAACTGTTCACCAAAGTCTAGTAGCCATCTGCCGACAATATTGCGCGCCATCAAGCCGATAATTAAAATACTCAGCAGAGGTACGGCTAACCCAACTGAAAAATTAAGAATATTGGTTAAAACTGGATCTAATCCATCGAAGGGATTGATCTGTTTAGGTATGCGGGTAAATAAATCGATCGCCCACTTGGCAATGGAAATAGATAGCCAAATAGTCGTGGCTAAAGGGATTACCACCAGCAATCCCGCGATTAGATCGCTTTTTAAATTTTGTTTCAAACGTTGCAGCACAGAGCGATTACTCTCCTCACAACTAATATTTTGGATAATTAAACTTTTATATCTCTAATATAAGTTTTAGAGCTTATAAAAAATTGTTGCAAGTGTTGACTTCCTACACATATTATAGTGCTGCTTATAGTTCTGCGTGTCGGGTAGAAGTTCAGAAGTTCCCTGAAATTTTAGCCAGCGTTAATTCTCCTAATTCTCATATCCTACTTGACTGTTTCCAGTTGAATCTGGATTATGGAGCTTCTAGCATATGATGGTCAGTTCGTAGAATCCCTAAACATACTTTAAGTTTTGGTCACGATTTTAACTTACGGTTCTAAGATCGACAGTATTGAGAAGAGGTTGAAGCAAACTATCCCTCAGTCTTGGTAACTATAGGTATCTATCCATTTTTAAATAATTGAGAGAACAAGTATGGCTATTACGAACAAAACCGTAGAAGTTTTGGCTGATCAAACTGCACTAATTCAGAGATTGCAAGAGATTATTTTATCTCGTCTACACACAGCTATTGAATCAAGAGATCGATTTACCATTGCCTTATCTGGAGGCAGCACTCCTCAACCTCTATATGAGTCACTATCAAGTCAATCTCTGCCTTGGTCGAAAATACACATCTTTTGGGGAGATGAGCGTTACGTTCCCGCTACACATCAAGACAGTAATCAATTGATGGCGCGTCAAGCATGGCTGGATAAAATTGAGATACCTGAGAGTAATATTCACCCCATGAATACTACCTCAGGTGATCCACAGCAAGATGCCAAACAACACGAAGCAGAATTACGACAGTTTTTTGAGACGGAGTCAGGATTTCCTACTTTTGATTTAGTTCTTTTGGGTATAGGAGATGATGGTCATACTGCCTCCTTATTTCCTTATACAGAAGCTTTATCTGTGCGCGATCGCTTGATTACGGTGGGCAATAAGGATGATCAACCTCGACTGACCTTTACGGTTCCTCTAATCAATCAGGCTCGCTGCGTTGTATTTGTAGTAGCAGGAGATAATAAACGTTCAGCCTTAAAACAGGTTTTTGCCGCCCAAGCTGATGAGATGCAATATCCCTCTCGTTTGATTCAGCCGCAGGGAGAATTAATATGGCTATTAGACCAGGCAGCAGCAGCGGAACTATGAAGCATTAAAATTTATTTAGTTGAGTACGTCTTGATTTTAATTTATTATGAATCTGACTAAAAAATCAAAGTTGCTGACCCAATTTTTAGCTTCATCAAATCAACACGTTTCTACTAGCGAATTTTCAAAAACTTGAACCCTAACAGTAGTATAGTGGGAAAAAAATACCGACGTTGGTAGCAGTGTAATAGTTACTTTTTAAAATACTTATGATTACTTGCCCTAGTTGCAATCATCAAAATCCTGAAGGATCTTTGCAGTGCGAAAATTGTTATACTCCCTTGCCAGCTTCAACTAGCTGCCCTAACTGTGGGGCATCAGTCCAGACCGATGCTACTTTTTGTGGTCAATGTGGCTTCAATTTACAGGCAGAAAATCCACTCTCTGCCTCGGTTGAGGAGACTGCGATTAATTCACTACCGAACATTCCTGCTGAAGAGGTATCTTTACCAGATGAGCGAATACCTCTTGCAGAAGCCAACCCTGATATATTACCTCAGACTCCCATGTTATCTTCAATTCAAAGCCCCTGGGATGATAATGAATGGGATGATGCTCAAATTGAAGCAACTGAAGACGATCGCACTTTTGCTCAGACTCAAGAATTAACCTACGGCTTCCCTGAAACCGAATCAAGCCAGACCATCAGCTTTATGTCGGAAACTCCTGAAGCTGAATTTGCCGAAGCAGAATCAAGTTCGGCTAATGAAGTTACCATGTCTTGGGAAACTGACGCTCCAGATTTAGATTTAGGGCGTGAGCCAACTGCCGTAAGTTCAGAAGAATTAGCTAGAGAATCAGAGCAGTTTCCCACAACTTCTGAATTCGATCTGGCACCACCAACTCAAGCTCAATCTACATCAGAAACTAATTCAGCGGCTATGGGCAACCTAACTGGCGCAACGCAGTTACAAATACAAACTGCTAGCCTCCTTCATTTGCAGAGCAACACTACTATAGAAATTGCTCAGAACCTAGATGTGGTTCATATTGGAAAACCGAATGGTCAGATTCCTCCCGATATCGACGTAGCTGGTTTTCCAGATTCGGAAGTAGTATCACGGGTTCATGCCGATATTAGAATTGAGGGAGATGCTTATTATATTGAAGATGTGGGTAGTTCCAATGGAACTTATATTAACCACGCTCCTTTACTCAAAGGAAATCGTCATCGATTGAGAGCTGGCGATCGCGTTGCTTTCGGGAAAGGTGATTTAGTGACGTTCATTTTCCAACTTAGCTAAAAATTTAGGTATGTGACATTTAACATTCAACATTCAACAAGATGGGTTCAATAAAAAATTTGTTGAAGATTTAACGTACAGCTAAATCACTTAATAAAGTCAAATCTAAATCATTGTTGGGATCGATGGAAACTAATTCCACTTCGTTTCCTCCCAGCAATAGTCCAGCAAGCGCACCGGCACCCGCACCGCCTAAGACTTCGATCGCGCCAATATTGCCGAAAATTTCCGATAAGACGGCAGCAGCAGCACCACCAATTGCTGCGCCTTTGAGAATATCTCCTGTATTTGCGCCTTTTTTGACGATTTCTGTGCGCGTGACAACCTCGGATACCGCATCAATTGACTGAGTTGTGCCGTCAGGAAATATTATTTCTTGGGCGACAAATAAAGAGCCAGTTTCGTCATCGCTTGGTTCAATTTGCCCAAAAATCTCGCTGCCATAAGGAATTAAAATATTGCGTCGATTATCTTTAACATCGGCAGCAACCAGGAGAGTAACGGGAACAGTTTCCTCCGGGGTTACTAAGATTTTTGACTCTTCATACTCGACAGGAATGACAAAGCCTCTGGGTACGGTATTAGGAATTAAGGTCGGATTGCGGTTGGTTCTAGGAGGCGAATATTCTCTGTTTCCGCTGGGTCTTTGTTCAGGAAAAAGCTGTGCTTGAGCAGGAGCTATATTAGCTGGGTTAGCAATTGTTGTTGCAGAAGCAGATAAAATCATCAAAATAGAAGTAGCTATTTTAGAGTGTTTTGCGTTAAACATGACTAGATAAAATATTCTCTTACAGATTAGTTATGAGCATTTGACGCAGAGCTACAGATCATAGTTCCAAAATTATTTGGCTTCTCGTGAGAATCGGACTCGCTCCGTACTTTAAGTGTTTTACTTAACGAACATGGTTGAGGAAAGATTTTCATTCCTTGCCTTCAATCAATCCTTATTGTTTAGTAGCCTCATACTAGAATCCCACGTGCGATCCAAACAACCTCAACCACAATCCAAAAGATACCAAGCCAGATTGTTCTCAAAGCCTAAAAAGTTAGCGGTACTCTGCTTAATCTTGATTCTAGGCTGGTTAGCTTGGCGTTATCAAAAGCATCAGTCTGCTAAATTAAGACAGCTAGAATCAACTCAACAGACAGCTGCGGTAGTTCTGCGATCGCTTTCTCCTGCTGCTAGGAGATCCCAGTTAGAACTTCTTGCTTCAGTTGAACAATCGCGTGATTTATCTCCAGCTAAGTTGCGTGATCATTATCGCGCCCGTTATCTATTAGCTGCGGATTTAATTGAGCAACAGCAAGGTCAGCTGGCTTTGACGTATCTTCAGGGATTAGCAGCAGACTATCCACTGCTGTATCCCCAAATTTTATTTAAAACTGCTCAAGCATATCGGCAAACCCAGCAGGAAACAGCAGCACAAAAAACTCTTAAGTATTTAATTAAAACTTATCCTCAGCATCCATTAACCGCCAACGCTCTTACCTTGCTTGAAGATAATCAAGCTGGAATCACAAGATTAATTAGGGAATTTCCCGATCATCCCATAACTCAAAAAATTGTTCGCCAACGTCTACGCCAAAATCCTGACCAGTTTGAATTATTAATGCTGCTAGCAAGATATAGTCGAGATTCAGACCTAAATGCAGTTCGCGATCGCCTTGTCTTAAACTATCCTGCCCAGTTAACTCCCGAAGATTGGGAAGCGATCGCCGATGGTTACTGGCGAGTCGCCGAACATCGCAAAGCTGCCGATGCCTATACTTTTGCCGCTCCCACACCCCGTAATCTCTATCGCGCTGCCCGAGGATTTCATCGTAACGGAAATTTGTCTACGGCTCGTAGAGCATATCAAAGACTGATTGAGGAATATCATGATGCTAGAGAAGCTGGTCAAGCCTTAATCGACCTTGCTAGTATCTCTAGCGGGGATGAAGCAGTGATATATCTGGAAAAAGCGATCGCCGAATTTCCTCAAAATGCGCCACAAGCCTATCGCCTCAAAGCCAACATCCATGAACGGTTTGGTAAGTATCAAGCAGCCAATGATTCTCGACAGGAATTATTAGATCAATATAGTGACTCGGCGGCGGCTGCTCAATATCGTTGGCAAACTGCCCAACAACTAGCAGCTAAGGGCAACAAACGTGATGCTTTAAAGTGGATGCAGCCTGTAATTAAATCCAACCAAGAGCTAGATTTTGCACCAAAAGCTCTTTATTGGACGGGAAAGTGGGCGATCGAGATTAACAACCCCGAGGCAGCTAAGACAATCTTTAATCGAGTAATTAAACTCTATCCTCAATCTTATTGGGCATGGCGTTCTGCGGTCATGCTAGGGTGGGATGTAGGAGATTTTGAGCGGCTGAGTCCTCGCTCACCTGCCTTAGATTTAACTAAAAATTATAGTCCTTTGCCAATGGGTTCAGAGGCTTTGCAGGAGCTATATTTCCTAGGTCAGTATGATGATGCTTGGCTATTGTTGCAATCAGAAATTGAACAGCCACAACAATTATCGGTTAATGAGCAATTCACCGAAGGGCTGCTAAAGCTAGAACTTGGTCACTACAGCCAGGGAATGCAGGAGATTTGGGAATTAACTAAGCGAGAAACTCCTCAAAAACTACGGCAGTGGAGAGCTTTACGCCAAACGGAAGCTTATTGGCATGGTTTATTTCCCTTTCCCTATCAGCAAGATATTCTACAATACGCCAAAAAGGAGCAAATTAATCCTCTGTTAGTTATTTCGGTGATGCGGAAAGAATCTACTTTCGATCCCGACATTAATTCTGCTGTTGGTGCTGTTGGTTTAATGCAGATTGTGCCACCAACTGCTCAATGGGTTGCCGAACAAATTCAACTAGCCAATTATTCACTGACCAATCCCGAAGACAATATCAAAATTGGTACTTGGTATCTCAAACACAATCACCATCGTTATCAGGATGATTCTTTATTAGCAGTCGCTAGCTACAATGCTGGTACAAGTAACGTCAACGCTTGGTTAGAAATATCTGAGATCGGCGATCGCGATCGCTTTGTCGAACAAATACCTTTTGCCGAAACTAAAGACTATGTAGAGGGAGTATTCGGTAATTATTGGAACTATTTACGGTTATACAACCCTGAAATACGTCAAAAAGTCGATAATTTACAGAAGAACAAAGATTAATAGTCATAAAAACCTATAATTTTTGTAAAACAATCATTACAGTTTCGACTCTAGGCAATAAAAAATGCAAAGCAAAATACTTTCTGCTTTGCACTATTAATCAAACTGAGACAGTTAAATTTATCGTCCCATACCGATGTAGCGTATACCAGCAGCCTCTACTGCCTCGCGGTCTAAGAAATTACGTCCATCGATGACGAGGAGATTGTTCATTAATCCAGCTATTTTGTGAAAGTCCAGCTTGAGAAATTCTTTCCAGTCGGTAACTAAAACCAGAGCATCACATTTATCTGCCAACATTTCGGCGTTAGTTTCAATGATCACATTAGAAAGACCATGACTTAAGCCTGATTGAGAAACAATAGGATCGTAGGCTTTAACCCTTGCTCCCAAACGATTAAGCTGCTCAATTAAATCTAAGGCAGGAGCATCTCTCATATCATCGGTATCTGGTTTGAAAGTCAAACCTAATAAACCGATAGTTTTCCCCTTGAGTATTTTTAACTCATTTTGGAGTTTTTCTAAGGCGATTAAGCGCTGACGCTGATTAACGTTGATTGCTGCCTTTAATAGCTCAGACTCATAATTATAGTCATCGGCAGTATGAACTAAAGCCGAAACATCCTTGGGGAAACAGGAGCCACCCCAGCCAATTCCCGCACTCAAAAACTTGCCGCCAATACGAGAATCCAAGCCAATTCCTTTGGCAACTTGAGTTACGTCAGCACCGACGCGATCGCAAATATTAGCCACTTCGTTGATAAAGCTAATTTTGGTTGCCAAAAATGAGTTAGCCGCATATTTGATCATTTCAGCCGAACTAAGATCGGTGATTACCACGGGAACTTCAGGCAGAGATTTATCTTCAGCAAATTTCCTGGTGACCAAAGGTTGGTATAGTTCTTGCATCATTGAAATAGCTTTACTGCTGTTGCCGCCTAAAACAATGCGGTCAGGATTAAAAGTATCATATACTGCCGAACCTTCTCTTAAAAACTCGGGATTACTAACTACGTCAAAGCAGGGTTCAACATTACTACCAGATTCTTTGTTCCCATCGAGAACGAGCATTCTTACCCAGTCGCCAGAGCCGATTGGAACAGTAGACTTATTAACAATTACCTTGTATTCGGCCTGTAGATGAGTCCCAATTCCGCGAGCTACTGCTTCAACGTAACGAGTGTCGCTTTCTCCTGTTGGCAAAGGCGGAGTACCTACGGCAATATATAAAATCTCTCCATGAGCCACACCTTTTGACAAGTCAGAAGTAAAAATTAATCTACCAGATTCAGCAGAAGATTTCATCAGTTCAGACAAGCCAGGTTCATAGATTGGCGATTGCCCAGACTGCATTAACTTAACTTTTTCTTCGTTGTTATCGACACAGATTACATCGTGTCCGATATGAGATAAGCAAACGCCAGTAACCAAACCGACATATCCAGTACCAATAACGCAAACACGCATAGAATTAATTAACCTCTTGTATTGTTTATTGTCTTGTGTTGAATCTGTTTCGAGCTAATAGCTGAACAGATGAGAAGAAAATCTAGAGCTTGAATTTCGCTTAAGATTTGGCTTCGTTAATACGAGAACTAAAATCTTCTATAGTCATTTTCAAACCTTCTTCCAGATTAATTTTGGGTTCCCAGCCTAACAGATTTTTAGCTTTGGTGATATCGGGTTGTCTTTGTTTAGGATCGTCTTGAGGAAGGGGTTTAAACGCTAGTTCTGCTCCAGGATTAATCATTTTTTGAATTGTCTCAGCAAGCTGTAGAATAGTATACTCCCCAGGGTTACCAATATTAATTGGACCGATGTGTTCACCGTTCATTAACCGCATCATCCCTTCAACTAAATCGGCTACGTAGCAAAAGCTACGAGTTTGCGAACCGTCACCATAAATGGTTAAGGGATTGCCTTTTAATGCTTGAACGATAAAATTGCTGACAACGCGACCATCGTTTTCAAACATTCTCGGTCCATAAGTATTGAAAATTCGCATAATTCGGATGTCAACATTGTTTTGTCGATGGTAATCGAAAGCTAAGGTTTCGGCTACTCTTTTACCTTCGTCATAGCAGCTACGTATACCAATGCAGTTGACGTTACCACGATATTCTTCTGGTTGAGGATGTACGTCAGGATCTCCATATACTTCGGAGGTGGAGGCGAGGAGAAATCTGGCTTTGACTCGCTTGGCTAGCCCCAACATATTTAACGTACCCATCACGTTGGTTTTAATGGTTTTTACGGGGTTGTATTGATAGTGAACGGGAGAGGCTGGGCAAGCAAGATGATAAATTTGATCTACTTCAAGGCGAATTGGTTCGGTAATATCGTGACGGATTAATTCAAAATAAGGATTCTCAAGCCAATGAAGGATATTACGCTTATGACCAGTGAAAAAATTGTCCAGGCAGATTACGTCATGACCCTGCTTCATTAAGCGATCGATGAGATGGGAACC
Source organism: Pleurocapsa sp. (assembly GCA_050330395.1). GTDB lineage: Bacteria > Cyanobacteriota > Cyanobacteriia > Cyanobacteriales > Xenococcaceae > Waterburya. The sequence continues at coordinate 41,146 of JBHJNW010000112.1, read as the reverse complement.
GATAAACCCTGCACCGCCTGTTACTAATATTCTCATTTGTAGATTTAATTTTAAGTATTTCAAGAACAATCTTAAACTAACCTTGCAATATTTGCGATGTCTGCTAAGGTAACAAAATCTACATAGTGAATGCTTTATAGGTATTTGTATAAAGTATCTCTTTGTTGTTTAGGTCGATTTAAAGACGAGATCGCCTGTTCCAAAGTTTCTACTGTCATGCAGGTTCCTCCTTGCGCTCCCGCCATAGTTGTAATATGTTCTTCCATCAGCGTGCCGCCAATATCGTTGCAACCAGTCTGCAATGCTTGTTTGGCTCCTTCCAAGCCGATTTTGACCCAACTTGGTTGATGATTGGGTATCCAGTTCCCCAAAAAGATGCGGGCAACAGCAGTTAAGTGCAGTACCTCTGTTAATAAAGGTTGATCCCTACCGACGCGACGGCGAATGGGAGCAGGTGCTTCCTGTCCCACAAAAGGTAGAATAATGAACTCAGTGATCTTAGCGGGATAATTACTACTAACAGCAGCTTTCTGGAGCGATCGCAGTTTATCTAAATGCTCGATTTGCTGTTGAGGAGTTTCAACATGACCAGAAAGCATCGTACTAGTGGTAGGTATACTTAACCGATGAGCCAAGCTGATAATTTCTAACCAAGTTGCACTGTCAATTTTTTCAGGACAAATAATATTTCTGACGCGATCGTCCAAAATTTCGGCGGCTGTACCTGGCATTGAGCCTAAACCTGCTTGTTTTAAAGCTGACAGCACTTTTTCGTAGCTAATACCGTCTTCTCTGGCAATAAACTGGATTTCTTGGGGAGAAAAGGCGTGTAAATGTAGTTGTGGAAAATGTGATTTAATTTCTTTAACTAGGTTGAGATAGTAATTTAAAGAAGTACCATTATGTTTTGCCTGGGGATTTAAACCACCCTGCATACATATTTCTGTTGCTCCAATATTGACAGCTTCAGCAGCTTTAGCGATTATTTGTTCGGTATTGAGCCAAAATGAGCCGACATCACCAGCATCACGGCGAAAAGCGCAGAAACTACAGTGCTGTTCGCAGATATTAGTAAAGTTTATATTGCGGTTAATTACATAGGTAACTGTATCGCCTACCTGTTTGTCGCGTAGGCGATCTGCTGTCTGGGCAATCAGCGATCGCACTTCTAAATCTCGTTCTTGAATGAGATATATTCCCTCTTTTACCGAAATATCCGCTCCTTTTGCTGCTCTGTTTAAAATATCTATAACTAGACTCGTTTGAGCTTGATTAGCCACTTTTTATGTTAATTAGATTTTAAAATATTATTCTTTGCTTAAGGTAATTATATTGGAAAGACCATAGTATGTATAAATTTGCTCCTGCTGATCGCCATGAATTAACTGTATTTGGTAATTGGATGATCTTTTACATGATTGTCGTGATGCTTTTAATTAGAATTTCTTACTGCCAATTTTGTTCGGCTCTTTGTAATACATAAGCACTAACCTCGTTTATTTGTTCGGGAGTTAATTTATCCCCATAAGCCGACATAATGCCTTTGCCGTTGGTTACCAGGGTTGCGATCGCAGCTTGAGTATCTACTTTATTTTTATGGAGAGCCTTCAACTTTAAATTTTTGCCTCGTCGGACAATATTACCTCCTTTGACATGACAACCAGCGCAGTTAGCTTTAAACACTGCCGCACCATTATCAGAGTATGCCATCGGCTCAGCAAGAGCAGGGGCATCGATTGCAGTCACTAAAACAAATATTGCGAGCAAAACTATAAACATGATTTTTCGCAAAATGATAATCTCCTTTAAAGATAAACAATCAGTTAATTTGAGTCTCTTGTCTATAAATTGATCGATAAAGAAAAAATCCGCCTCCCCTTTTAAAAATAAATCTAAAAGGGTCAGAATTTTGAGGCGATCGCTTAAAACTCTCGAATTTCGGGCTTACCGTCTTTTATTGACCCTACTAAGACAATATCGGCTACACCGACAAATAGTCCGTTTTCTAAAACTCCAGGAAAATTGTTGATCGTTTTTTCCATCTCAGCAGGGTTATCAATATGGTCAAACTTAACGTCGATAACTAAGTTACCCTGATCGGTAACCACGGGGCCAGCTTTTTTAACACCCATTCGTAATTCTGGTTTGCCGCCCAATTTTTCTAAACTACGCATTACAGGAGCAACTGCCATCGGAATAACTTCGACAGGCAATAAAAACGTCGATCCCAGCTTGTCTACCAGCTTGCCATCATCGACTACCACAATAAACTCATTTGCTAGAGAGTCTACAACTTTTTCGCGAGTATGTGCTGCACCACCGCCTTTAATCAGATTTTTCTGGGGATCTACCTCGTCAGCACCATCAATCGCAATGTCAATATGATCGATAGCATCTAGAGTAACCAAGGGGATCTTAAACTTTTTGGCTAATACTTCTGCCTGAAATGAAGTCGGCACACCGACAATATTTTTAATTTCGCCTTTAGATAAGCGATCGCCAATATATTCAATTGCATAGGCGGCAGTTGAACCCGATCCTAGTCCAACAATTGAGTCCGATTGAACACGGGCAGCAGCAGCTCTACCCACTTCTTGTTTCATGGTTTTGACAGGATCGCTCATTGAATTAATCTCCGTATACCTGATAAATTGTTTAATCTGAAACTTATTTTCTCAGATATCTGTCCCCAAATCGGCCTTACTGACAAATCAGATCGGTATTTTTCCAAAAGTCAATGTTACACCGCCGTCTTGTCAAGCAGGATCTAGATAAAGCCCCACCGCTTGACGCGGTCAAAAAAAATTACGGTGTCCAATCACCCCAAGTTTCCTTTTGAGTTATTGTCACCGTTTTAAAGCTCAAGTTTTTGAACAATACCTTTACCGACTCGACATTATTGAGCAGCCTAATTATTAGCCGAAGCCAACATTTCTTTTAGCTTTGCCAGCTCATCTGCCCAGCGTGGATCAGGTTGGATACTAGTAGTTTGTTGTTTCTGATTATTACTAGGCTTTTTACCACTACTAGGCTTTTTACCACTCTTGCGTTTAGGAGCATTATTACTACTATCAGTCTCCGCAGCTGCATTTCCTTCGTCTCCTTTAGAACGAGGAAGTGCTTTTTCAATTTTTAGGGGGCTATCCATAAAAGACTGACCATTGTATTTTTCCATAAACTGATCTGCTGCTTCATCAGTCTCAACAGTAACGAAAGCGAAACCACGACATTTCCCAGTTTTGCGATCTTTGATCACTTTAGTAGAAACCTGGTCTCCTTCATCGGCAAACATTGCCGCCAAGGCATCACGATCAATTTCTTCTTTTGGTAGGTTACCCACGTATAGACGAATAGACATAAAACTATAATCTCCCAAGCTATTTTAATTCCAACATTGTGTGCAGAGCGAACGCTTTTTTGATAGCAACTGAGCCAAAATGTAATCAATAAATTGTCCCAAAGCTTTTTATTGACCAATCTCTTAATGAACCAACTCAACTTTTTTACATCACCAGACATCAAACTAAGATGCACATTTCTTCCTAACTCAGGCGGTTGAAAATGATTAATGCTTGTCTTACATAAATGCACTGGTTATTAAACTTGGCGTTAGTTTCAATTATCGTCTCAGTAACTTAAAAAACAGCTATAAACGAAAAAATGCTAATCACTAACAGCTTATTCACTTTACAGGCTGGAGCAAATCCAGCGTAGCCTACACTTAATTTTAAAGTTGAATCTTATTTTAAATTCTGTACCTTATCTAATTATTGCAGAATGTTTACACAATTAGCCAATTTATTCAATTTATTTATGGCTTCTTCGCCATATTTCAGTCTTAAGTAAGAGTCAAAACCACTTTTTCTAGTTGACAATTAACTATTATGATAAGTATAACCAAAAGTAATGTTTGTCAAAACATTGTTACATTGGGTTACATTATAAGTAGTCCCGATCTAATCGACAAGCAATCTCACAATAGGAGTGTTTTTTATGTCAGATTCAATGCAGCTATCTCTAGAGCAAAAATTTAATATCCGCTCATTTGAAACTCAGGTTCAATCAATGAGCCATGAACAAGCTCAAGAATTTTTAGTCAAGCTATATGAGCAAATGATACTTAAGGACAACATGTACCAACACTTTATTCGTCATCAATGGGGAATAGACTCCCCGCCAACAATCTAAAATATCTTGATCGCACTTGATTATGCCTCCTTCTCTCGCTGGTTTCCAGGAAAAAAGCTGGGGATGTTGGGGTAAATACTCAAGAAAAAATAAGAAAATTAAGATTATTGCGACTGTCAATCCTTTTTTTGCTAGTCTAAAAAAAAGATTTCCCATTTAGATCGTATGTTTCAAAGTTGCTTAATCTGCACAGATTTTACCGACGGTTTGTACCGTTTCATTAATTGCGTGCCTAACCTGGCTCAGAGTGGGTTAAAAAAAATTATTTTCTTTCATAGTGTCCCACTTTGGGAAGAAGGAGAAGTCCCCAGGGTAGACGAAGAAAAAATTGAGCAGGCTAAACAACGTTTTCAGAAAGCTTTAGATCCTGCTCCTGCTGGTGTAGATGTTCAAATAGAAGTTCTCTCAGGAAAACCCCTCGATACAATTCCGAGAGTGCTAAAAAAGCATCCCGTAGATGTAATTATGACGGGAACTCCCATTAGAAGTTTGTTACAAGAGAAATTTTTTGGTAGTACCAGCACTGGTTTAGCAAAAGTCACCAGCCAGCCACTAAATATTATTCGTCCCGAACTAATTACTACCTATACTCTCGAAGAATTAAACTTACGCTGTCGTCATTTTTGGCGTTATTTACTGATTCCCTATAACAATAGTCAGACTGCTCGCTATTTAATTGAAGAAATCAAAAAGTATGCGCAGAACCGTCCAGAGAATTCTTTAAAACAGTGTATGTTAATCTCGATAATTGACGACAGTGGCAGAAAGTCTGTTTTAGCCAAACAGAGAGTAGAAGAGGCAAAAGCCAGTCTAAAATCAGTCAAGGAAGAATTAGAAGCTTTGGATCTTGAAGTAAATACTCTAGTAAAAATAGGTGATCCTTTACAAGAAATTACTGCTGCTGCTTTGGATTTTGACATTAGCGCGATCGCCATTGCGACAGATTATCGCAATAGCCTTTTGCAGTGGACAGTGCGTAGCTTTGCCAATGATCTAATGCGTACTAGCTGGTTTCCAGTGTTATTGTTCTCGCCTAAAAAATGAGCCTGCTGGGGTTTATAGCTATTAATGATTAAGCTTGAGCTTTTTTGGGGCGGATCTATCAGTAATCATCGATTAACTATTCTTCCTCTGTATCCTCTGTCTTCCATGGCTTTGGCTTTTCGGCTGCTTTAAACTGTTGTTTCTTCTTGAGTTTTGGTTGAGACGAAATGAGCTTTAACTGTCGGTGCTGAGGCTGTTCGTAACTTTGTTGCCCGCGACGGCGTTCTGAGGTTCTTTCTTCGCTGGTGTTTTCTGTCACAACCTCATAGAGAATTGCCTGTTTATTACTGGTATTGCCTTTTCTCAGAACTCTACCTAATCTTTGAATATATTCTCTAGTAGAACCCGTGCCTGACAAGATGATAGCAATTCGCGCATCGGGGACATCTACCCCTTCATTAAGTACGTGAGACGCTATTAAAGTTTTATATTCTCCTGCTTTAAATCTGGTTAGAATATCGTGACGCTCTTTAACCGCAGTCTGATAAGTAATAGCGGGAATCAAAAACTGTTGGGAGATGCGATAAACAGTGGCGTTATCATTAGTGAAAATTAAAATGCGTTCTGTGGAATGTTTTTCGATTAAGTCAATCAATACACGGATTTTGGCATCTGTACCCAAAGCGATCTCTTTTGCTTCTCGGTGAGCTAACATCGCTTTTCTACCTTGAGGCGATCGCGCACTGGCTTGGACAAACAGCTGCCACCCTTGGAGGCTACCTAAAGAGATATTCGACTGACGCAAAAATTTACTTCGTATGGCGATCGCCTCCTCATATTTTAATTGTTCTGACTCAGATAGTTTGACTCGCATCTGGACGATTTTGTGTTCGGCTAAGGCTGCACCAGAAAGTTCTTCAGGGGTTTTACGATAGATAATTTTGCCAATGAGAGTATCTAGATGGCGGTGAGTACCGTCGCTGCGTTCAGGAGTAGCGGTTAACCCCAAGCGGTAAGGCGCGATCGCATATTCGGCAATTACTTTAAAAAAGTCGGTGGGCAAATGATGGCACTCATCAAAGATTTGCAGTGCATAACGATTACCCAAGGTTTCGGCGTGAATTGCTGCACTGTTGTAGGTAGCAATCAAAATAGGAGTGCGATCGCGTGAACCACCACCCAACAAACCCACTTCTGCATTAGGAAAAGCAGATTCAATCTGAGCATACCACTGATGCATCAAATCGAGAGTTGGCACCACAATCAAAGTAGTGCGAGGCGTAGACTGCATTGCTAACTGAGCTAAATAAGTCTTGCCAGCTGCGGTGGGCAAAACTACGACTCCCTGCCTTCGCGCCTGTTTCCATGCCTGTAATGCCTCTGTCTGATGAGGATAGGGTTCGAGTTGCGATCTAGATTTTAGTTCCAGATTATAAAATTCTCTGGCTTCGTCAATAATTTTTTTGTCATCTGCCTGGAGAGCTTCTACGAGAGAACGGTAATAAATCGCGGGAATGCGAAACTTTTCTATGCGATCGTCCCAAGTGGCATAGTCTAACCAAGCTTTGCCCTTTGGGGGTGGATGTAAGATTAAAGTTCCGCGATCAAATTTTAGCTTGGGCGATCGAGGCATAAATTACGATGAGTTTTGGCAGCAGAAAATTAGTCATTGCCTGTAATCAAATTACCGCTTTATTTAGCCAAATTGCAAGATTTTTCATCTCGAACCCTGAAATTGTTGGGACAAAATTTTAATATCTTAGGCGTACTGATTTTTCCTGTTGTAATAAATGTTTTGTAATAAATATTTAATCACTTCCTATAATTGATTGTGATCAAAGGGAATTTAAGTACAAATTACTATGGCGAAGATTTTGGTGACTGGTGGTGCGGGTTATATTGGCTCTCATACTGTAAAAAAGTTAGGCGAAGCTGGTTATGAGGTTGTTATTTATGACAACCTGTCTACAGGTTCAGCAGCAGCGATACTGTATGGCGAATTGATTCAAGGAGAATTAAATGATCCAAAGCGTTTGGCACAGGTATTTACCCAACATCAGTTTGATGCCGTACTTCATTTTGCAGCCAGCATTTCCGTTCCCGAATCTTTAGAGAATCCCCTCGATTATTACTACAACAATACTTGTAACGTAGTTAATTTATTGCAGTGTTGTCAAAAGTTTAATGTTAACCAGTTGGTCTTTTCAAGTACGGCTGCGGTGTACGGCGAAATTCAAGAATATCCTGTTCAAGAATCTTCTCCTACCTTACCCATTAATCCTTACGGCAAATCAAAGTTGATGAGTGAGCAGATCATTCGTGACTATGCTCAAGCTTCAGATCTTAAATATGTCATCTTACGCTATTTCAACGTGGCAGGAGCCGACAGTTCGGGCAAAATTGGTCAGATGGGCAAGAAAGCAGCCCATTTAATTAAGGTAGGTTGTGATGCAGCTTTGGGGATTCGTGATTCAGCTAAGATTTTTGGTACAGACTATCGTACTCCCGACGGAACAGGAATTCGGGACTACATTCATGTTGAAGATTTAGCTGCGGCTCACGTTGATGCTTTAGCTTATTTAGCCAAGCAAGCTACTAGCCAAATTCTCAACTGTGGCTATGGTACTGGCTATAGTGTTAAAGAAGTATTATCTAAAATTCAAGAAATTTCTGGGGTAGATTTTCCAGTAATTGAAACTCCTCGTAGACTAGGTGATCCCGCTTGTGTTGTAGCTTCTGGAGCTAAAATTCGCGAAGTAATTGGCTGGCAACCTCAACATGATTCCTTAGATGAGATTGTTAGTTCTGCTCTTGCTTGGGAAAAGAAAAAATTAACCAGCCAGACTTAGTTTTAATTAGCTAGGAACAGGAATAGTTCTGAGAATATCCTGTACTACTCCCGCCGCAGTTTGACCTGAAAACCTCGCTTGAGGCTGCATAACCAACCTGTGGGCAATAACCATAACTGCCAATTCTTGAATTTGTTCTGGGGTAACAAACTCATAGCCATCAAATAAAGCTAAGGCTTGAGCCACTTTCATGAGTGCCAAAGAACCTCTGGGGCTACTGCCTAGCTGTATTCCTTCTGCGGTACGAGTAGCATTGACTAAATCGACCAAATAGCGTTTCATGGCATCGCTAACTCTGACTTGTTCAACTTGTTGTACGAGTGCGATCGCTTCTGAGAGAGAAACACAGGGTTTAATATTATCTAGGGGATGATTCTGAAGTTGAGCTGATAAGATTTTTACCTCATTTTCAGGTGCAACATAACCCAGACTAAACTGAAGTGCAAAACGATCCATCTGAGCTTCGGGCAAAAGATATGTTCCGTGAGAACCGACTGGATTTTGAGTTGCAATCACCAAAAACAGATCGGGTAACTTTCTAATTTGACCATCTACACTCACCTGAGATTCAGCCATCGCTTCCAATAGTGCTGACTGGGTGCGAGGAGAAGCACGATTAATTTCATCTACTAAAACAATATTGGCAAAAATTGGACCTTCATGAAACTGGAAAGTGCGATCGCTTTGATTAAAAATGGAGATGCCAATAATATCTGAAGGCAGCAAATCAGGAGTAAACTGAATGCGTTTAAACTTAGCATCAATTGAATAAGCCAAAGCTTTAGCTAAGGTAGTTTTACCTGTACCAGGATAATCTTCTAATAAGACATGACCACCACTGGCAAACCCAGCTAATAAGTTTCTAATCGCGGTTGATTGTCCCTGAACTACCTGTTGAATATTATGGTGAATTTTCTGATAAATTTCTTGTCCAGAAACAGTAGCAATTACTGAGCTGTTTCGATTCATAGTAACTATCTTGTCTTGATTTGATCGCTCATACCCCATCTGTATTTATCTTGCCCAGTAAGAGCTGGAAAACTATAGTCAAAATTTATCTAGATTTTATCTGGATTAAATTTTCAAAATAGGTAGCGATCGCCAACGCAAGTAGTAGTTTCTTTCAAACTTTGATAATGGGCGTTCTTCTATTGTCGATAATCGGAATACGTACCAAAAAGCAGCTGCCGATATTTAGTTCACTGGTAACTGAAATTCTGCCACCATGCCGTTTGGCGATCGCCGCTGAAATAGCTAAACCTAAACCTGTACCACCCTGTCGACGAGAACGAGCTTTGGTGGCTCGCCAAAAGCGATCAAAAACTTTCGAGGTTTGGTCTGGAGCAATGCCGATACCTGTATCGCGGACGCTGATTACAGCAAAGCGACTTTGCCGATATAAATCTAAGCTGACTCTACCTTCATTTGGGGTATATTGCAGAGCATTTTCTAATAAATTAGAGAAAAGACGAGAAAGCTGAGGAATATCTCCTAATACATATATTTCGTCCCTGAATTTTGACTGAAACACGATTTTTTTATCGTTAGCCAAAGGTTCTAAGAGTACAAAGCAGTTTTGGAGAATTTGATTGAGAAATACTGGGGTTAATTTGCGATCGTTGACAGGTAGTTCCGAATCGGCATCAGCGCGGGCTAAAAAGAGTAAATCTCCTAACATTTCATTCATCTGTAGCGTAGCACTAGCGATCGCCTCGAGTTTTTTAGCATCTTTGGGATGAACTCGCTCTGGATGGGTACGCATAATATCTACAGAAGCTTTAATCGCCGTTAGGGGGCTACGCAACTCATGAGAGGCATCGGCAGTAAACTGTTTAAGCTGTAAAAAACTGGCTTCAATCGGTTGAATTGCTTTTCGCGTTAGCCAAAACCCACCCAAACCAATCAAAATTAGCGTAAGCATCCCCCCAACCATTAAAATTGTGAATAGCTGCTCTTCTGCTTCCTCTATTTCTTCGCTGGATTGAGTTGCCCTGATAAAACCAACCAAAGTAGGAGGACCAGCTTCATTATTTCTACGAATAAACATCGAAAGAGTATGAGTCCGAAACACTTCTTCGGTATCAGGATGCTGAATAAATGCCGTACCTACTTCGGGAGGAACATCTAGCACAATTAAACCTTTCCTGCCCAGCAACTCTCCTTTCTCGTTAAACCACTCTAGGCTTTGTCGATCTCGGTTAAAAATATCCCGCCAGGGAACTTCTTCCACCTGATTAAGATACTTGCTACCAAGATCTTGTACTGCCGTAAAAGAAGGTGTAGCTGATTGAGCCAAAGTTAATAATTTTTTGTCGAGTTGTTGATAAAGATTGCGCCGAAATACAACATAAACCCCCGTGCCAAAAATACTTAAGATAGCTGCCATGACTATCAAATAGTAAAGTAGCAGACGCGATCGCAAGTCTTGATGCATTATTGTTAACCTAGGTTATTTGACCTGTTGAGGTTCTTCTTTCAGACGGTATCCTAAACCATAAACAGTCTCAATTAAGTCGTGAGGTGCGCCGGCAGCTTCTAATTTTTGTCTTAACCCTCTAATATGGGCTTTGACGGTTGCTTCTTCGGGTACTTGCTCAAAAGACCAAAGATGTTCCAAAATTTGAGCGCGACTAAACACGCGACGACCATTGCGTAAGAAAAATTCTAGTAATTTATATTCTTTAGGGCTGAGAGGCAAAAGTGTCTCTTGATAAAAAACTTCACAACTGCTTGGGTTAAGACATAGTTTTTCCCAGGTCAAAACAGGAGGCATGCTACTTGTTCCTCTACGCAATAAGGCGCGTATGCGAGCCGATAATTCATCTAATTCAAAAGGCTTGACTAAATAGTCATCTGCCCCCGCATCTAACCCTTCAATTTTGTTTTCCAAAGTATCTTTAGCAGTCAACATCAAAATAGGAAGATCGAAGCCTTTTTTACGTAGCTTTTGGCAGAGAGTAATCCCATCCATTTCGGGCAACATGACATCAAGCAGCACCATATCGTAAGTGAATACATCTAGTAAATCCCACGCACTCTGACCATCATAGACCGCTTCAACGGCATAGTGCAGATCGCTAAGATACTCTACCACTGCATCACTAATCCGCTCATCATCTTCTACTACTAAAATTTTCATACATCTTTCCTAACTAAACTTGATTCAATGGCTAGCTAATATGGATCTAGTCGCACTCCTGGCTATAGTATCGTAAGTAAATAAGAAACAACAATCAAGCTTCCACAGGGTTCTGTAAGATTTAAGGATCTCAACATCTCAATTACCTTAAGAAGGTAGGGTTAGCCGAATTTCCAAGTTTAAATATTCTTCGTATGATAAGAGTAGTGTAAAAAAAATTAATAAAGGCTAAATAAGAATTTTTATGGGACTATTTGGTTTAGGCAAATTAGCTACAATTCCTTCTCCTCAAGAAGCATTACCAGGGCGAAATCAGGCTATGCCCGTACCGCAAAAGCATCATGTTAACGGTAATCCCCTGAAGCCACCTTTCCCTGAAAATATGGAACAGGCAGTTTTTGGTTTAGGTTGCTTTTGGGGTGCCGAAAGAAAATTTTGGCAGCAGGAAGGAGTATATACTACGGCAGCTGGCTATGCGGCAGGTCATACTCCTAATCCTACCTACAAAGAAGTTTGCTCTGGTATGACAGGACATAACGAGGTTGTTTTAGTTGTTTACGATCCCGACAAAATTAGTTACGAAGAATTATTGAAAGTATTTTGGGAAAGTCATAATCCTACCCAAGGAATGCGTCAGGGCAATGATCGCGGTACTCAATATCGTTCTGGTATTTATACTTATACTCCAGAACAGAAACAGTTGGCAGAAGCTTCTTTAAAAGCTTATCAGCAAGAATTAAGTAAAGCTGGTTATAATCCGATCACTAGCGAAATTATTGATGCTCCAGAATTTTATTACGCCGAAGATTATCATCAGCAGTATCTTAGCAAAGTACCAAATGGTTACTGTGGATTAGGTGGCGTAGGCGTTTGCTATCCTGCTAATTAGTTAAAAGCTTTTAGCTTTTAGTCTTGCAGAGTTTGTCTATTAATCGTCTCAATGTTGGGTAACAAAATTCTTACCCAACTTTTTTTTGCCAGGAAACAGTAATAAAATCAGATAGGCGATCGCGTTACGAATTTAATTATCCTAATTAGTGATAAAAGCTTCGATTCTCTGCCAAACTTGTTCAACTAAATCGGGGCTGGTATTATCAAACCAATTAATTTGCTGATTTTTGCTAAACCAAGTACGTTGCCGTTTAGCAAATTGCCGAGTATGAATTATAATTTGGGCGATCGCTTGTTCTAAACTGAGCTTACCCGCCAGATATTGTTTTATTTCGCCATATCCCAATGTATTCAGCAACGGTAGCTGTTCGCCATATTTTTGGCAAAGATACTCTACTTCCTCAACTAGTCCCAGCTTAATCATTTGCTCGGTACGAGTAGCTATACGCTGATCTAAGATAGCAACCTCGCAATTCAAGCCAATTTGTAAGATAGGATAATTAGGCGGATTTTCACCCTGTTGGGCAGAAATAGGTGTTCCCGTAGCATAAAATACCTCTAACGCTCTGAGAGTTCTAAATTGGTCATTAGGATGGATTTTTCGCGCTGCAATCGGATCTACCTGAACCAACCAAGGGTAAATTTGCGCTTGTCCCAGAGAAGATAATTGCGATCGCAATTCTGGTTGAGGAGAGACTGGAGGAATTTTTAAGCCTTTGGTAATAGAATCTAGATATAACCCTGTTCCACCAACTAATAAAGGAGGATTATTAGTTTGACTATTAATAATTATTTTTTGAGTTTGCTGTTGATATTCAGCCAGGGTTAATGTTTCTGTTGGTTCACAAATATCTATTTGATAATGAGCTACTAACTTTTGTTCTGCTAGAGATGGCTTCGCTGTACCAAGATCAAATTGTTTATAGATCTGACGAGAATCAGCACTGATAATAATCGAATCTAAACGCTGAGCAATCTCTAATGCCAACCCCGACTTACCACTAGCCGTCGCCCCACAAATCACAATCAGCATGAATTCTTAAAGTTCTAAACAGCCATTTTTCAGACTAAAACATTTTATTACGTCTACCAGAATTAATTCAGTCGATCGATCTTCAAATCGTAGTCGTGGATTGATCACTATTAAAGGCTAAATTATCCCTATTACTTGTTTGAATATGCATATTCGTGAAGCTAAATTAGAAGATGCAGCAGCGATCGCCAAAGTTCATGTTAACTCCTGGCAGACTACATATGGTAGCTTGTTATCAAATGAATATATCGAAAAGCGATCTTACGAGAAGCGTCACAATAACTGGAAAAAAAGACTTAGCCACAATACTAAAGTCCAAACAAACTATTTCATTTATGTAGCTGAAAATTCCGTTGGCGAAATCGTTGGTTTTGTGGATGGTGGTTTAGCCAGAGAGGATTCTACTTATAAAGGCGAGATATATGCTCTCTATGTGTTAGAAGCTTATCAAAGAAAAGGTATCAGCAAAAGTCTGATTAAAGCGATCGCATCTAGACTATCTCAATCTGGGTTAACCTCAATTATGGTTTGGGTTTTAGAAAATAATCCAGCAGTTCAATTTTATCAAGCCCTTGGTGGTCGAACAATAGAGCAAAAGCTGATTAAAATCTGTGGTATTGAATTTACAGAAATAGGTTATGGCTGGCATGATACCAAGGTTTTGCTGACAAAATAGCGCGATTTGCGCAGCATAGCCCACGGCATTGCACTTCCAAGATTGTCCGATCAAACGCTAAGATTACCGTCTTTAATTTCCATTTCAACTGATTCACCAAAACCGCATTGCTCCATAATTGTTTTAGGAATCCTCACTCCTTGAGAGTTGCCTATTTTAATAATGTCAATTTTCATTATTAGAAATCAAGTAACTACATTGTATTTACTTTAGTTGAACACCATAAAACACAAACTATCGATGTCAGATTCACAAGCGATTAACCAAGCCGTTGCCAATTTATATAACACCTATCCTTTCCCTCCCGATCCTCTGTCCGATCTCGAACCTCCTGGCTATAACTGGCGGTGGAATTGGATCTCGGCATATAGTTTCTGTACGGGAATGAAACCCGTAAGCGAAGATATTCGCATTTTAGACGCAGGTTGTGGTACAGGTTCGAGTACGGATTACTTAATCCACCTTAATCCAGAAGCGGAAGTGACGGCGATCGATATTAGCGAGAAAGCTTTAGAAATTGCGCAAAAACGTTGTCATCGTTCGGGAGTAATTGCCAAACACGCTAAATCCGTTGAGTTTTTAAATCTCAGACTAGAGGAAGCAACCCAGCTAGCAGGAGAGTTTGATTTTATCAATAGCGTTGGCGTACTTCACCATTTACCTGAACCAGAAAAAGGTATTCAGGAGTTAGCGAAGAAATTGAAGCCAGGAGGAATCTTTCACATCTTTGTTTATGCTGAATTAGGACGTTGGGAAATTAGTTTGATGCAAAAAGCGATCGCCCTTTTGCAAGGAGATAAACGAGGTGACTATCGCGATGGCGTAAAAGTTGGTCGGGAAATTTTGGCTAATTTGCCAGAAAATAACCGCATTTTGCAACAAGAAACCAAATTATGGTCATTAGAAAATCATCGTGATGAATCTTTTGCCGATATGTATGTTCATCCCCAGGAAATTGACTATAACATCGAGACACTGTTCGATTTAATTGATGCCTCAGGCTTAGATTTTGTTGGGTTTTCTAATCCTGGATATTGGCAGTTAGATCGGCTGTTGGGAAAATCGCCCGAACTGATCAAAAGAGCTGAGACATTGAGCGATCGCGCTTTATATCGTTTAATAGAACTACTAGACCCTAATTTAACTCATTACGAATTCTTTTTAGCAAAACCGCCTTTAAATCAGCAAACTTGGTCTGATGACAAATTGCTGGAGTTAGCAATTCCTGAGCTTAATCCCTGCATGCAAGGCTTTCCCAGTCAAAATTTCCTCAATTTTGAATACCAAATG
Organism: Pleurocapsa sp.; assembly: GCA_050330395.1. GTDB lineage: Bacteria > Cyanobacteriota > Cyanobacteriia > Cyanobacteriales > Xenococcaceae > Waterburya. Next base: position 26,096 of record JBHJNW010000112.1, on the reverse strand, counting down.
GTTCGCCTCTCCGACTCAGAGTATCAGTTTATGCTCGCTTGCGACAAAAACACCGAAAAACAAGCTAATGTTGCCGAGATCTTGAGTAATTGTCAATTAGATTTAGCAGAAGTGCGATCGCTATTTAAACAACAGCTAATTATACTTAGTTCACAACCAGGAAAAAGCGATTAATTTGACATAAATCAAGCCCTTGTTTTTAGCAACAACTATGGTTAAGTCTTTCGCTACGGGTTGATTTAGAAATTTTTAATAATTGTTGCTTGAGCGTGATATGATTTTTCTTGTCTGGACTAGGGTAACGGTATGTTGGCGGTCTAAGCGATGATCTGGAGGTCTAATTAAAGAAGTTCTGTGCTTCTAAATATTTTTGCCACCAGAAATCTTAGAACTACCAACAAAATGCTGTGGTTCCAGGTAACTGTCCAGCATAAGCCAAAGTTGAGTAAAAAAAGCGAATCTTGACTAGCAACCAACTTAAATCAACATCGACAACAGATCACAGCCAGAATTTAACCGAGTCTCCTGATACATCGGGAAATTCGATGCAAGAGTATTATCAGCTTAAGCAAAACTTATTGTTGGTCACTCTTGTTATTACGGTGATTATTTTTGTGTCTGTTTGGATAGTTTATTCGCTCAATACATCTGTTAATTATCTATTAGGAGCTTGTGTGGGCATAGTTTATTTGGGAATGTTAGCCAGAGAAGTGGAAAGAATAGGCTCTTCTAAAAAAAGTGTCGGTTCGACTCGCTTGGCATTAATAGCTGGAGTCATCATAGTTGCTACTCAACTGCAACAATTGCAAATCATACCTATTTTTCTGGGATTTTTGACTTATAAAGCTGCCATCATTATCTATGTGCTGCAAACAACCCTCATGCCAGCTAAAAAATAGCTTGATGCGGTAGTCAAATAAAGCCAGTAATTTAGGATGTAACGCTCGATATCTGGGGAAAACATCGCAATCATGGAAATTTTAAATAATTTTAATTCTCTTGTCCCATTTCCCCTCGCTTCATTAGAAGTAGGTAAACATTTTTACTGGGAAATAGGCGGTTTAAAACTACATGGTCAAGTTTTTCTAGCTTCCTGGTTCGTAATTGCTATTTTAGTAATTGCCGCCTTGTTAGGCTCAAGAAATATCCAGAGAATACCCAGTGGAATGCAAAATTTTATGGAGTATGTCCTGGATTTCATTAGAGGTTTGGCAAAAGATCAGATCGGCGAAAAAGAATATCGGGACTGGGTGCCTTTTGTTGGCACTTTGTTTTTGTTCATTTTCGTGTCCAACTGGTCTGGAGCATTAGTTCCCTGGAAATTAATAGAGATTCCTAATAGTGAACTAGCTGCTCCAACCAACGATATCAACACGACAGTTGCTCTGGCTTTACTTACTTCGGCTGCATACTTTTATGCAGGAATTAGAAAGAAAGGTCTGGGCTACTTTGCTGGGTATCTAGAGCCAACGCCAATTCTTGCACCATTTAAGGTTTTAGAAGATTTTACTAAACCTTTATCCCTCAGCTTTCGTTTATTCGGAAACATCTTGGCAGATGAATTAGTAGTAGCAGTATTGGTACTGTTAGTTCCTCTTTTCGTACCTCTGCCCTTGATGGTTTTGGGATTATTTTTGAGTGCGATCCAAGCGCTTATTTTTGCCACTTTAGCCGCTGCCTACATTGGAGAAGCTCTAGAGGAACATCACGAATAGCCTATATTACCGAATTTAGGTTTGCGGGCTTAAATAGTGGGTTGATCGTTACCCAATCGACCGCGAGCTTCTTGCAAGAGTTGCTGGCGATCGCTAAAAAACTGATCGTTGATTTATTGGTGAACAGTGCTTTGCCTGTAGGCACACTTTCACACTTGAGCAAAGCTGTCTGGGATTTTTTAAGGTTAAACCCTATCTAAAGTCACCATGAGCTATTGCTTCAAACAGCCTCGTTATATTAACTCACAATTAGTTTAAAGGAAAAAATCATGGAACCCATCGTTGCTGCTGCTTCTGTTATCGCTGCTGCCCTGGCTGTAGGTCTTGGTGCCATTGGTCCTGGTATTGGTCAGGGTAATGCTGCTGGTCAAGCTGTAGAAGGTATTGCTCGCCAGCCTGAAGCAGAAGGTAAAATTCGCGGTACTCTACTACTTAGTTTGGCGTTTATGGAAGCCTTAACTATCTACGGTTTGGTAGTATCTCTCGTATTGTTATTCGCTAACCCCTTCTCTTAAGAAATTTTTCGCTGCCCGAACTCAGGTTGATTGAGATTCGGGCATTTCAATCATATATTTATAGCCAAAAAACCTTGGTAGCTTAGATTACCTAATTAGTATCTAGGTACTAATGTAGATGGAAAAAACAGGGTTAAAAAATAATGACATATTGGACTACTTTTTTAGCAGCAGCCGAAACAACCACTGAAGGAGGTCTGTTTGATATTAACGCGACTCTGCCTTTGATGGCACTTCAGTTTTTAGTACTAATGGCAGTGTTAAATTCACTGTTTTATAAGCCTTTAGGAAAAGCTATAGACCAGAGAAGCGATTATGTCCGCAATAGCCTAAAAGATGCTCGCGAACTGAAGGAAAAGTCAGAAATGCTGGCAGCACAGTACGATAACGAGTTGCGAGATGTTCGTCGTCAGTCGCAAGACATTATTGCCAAAGCGAAAGCCGAAGCTGAAAAAATCTCTGCGACTAAAATTCAAGAAGCGCAGCAGGAAGTAGCAGCTCAAAAGCAAAAGGCTGCCGATGAGATTGAAGCCCAAAAAGCTGAAGCAATGAAGTCTCTGGAACAACAGATAGATTCTCTAAGTAACCAAATTTTAGAGAAGTTATTAGGAGCAGAATTAGTCGGCTAGATTAACTAGGTCTATCTTTAACAATCAAGTGTAGGGGTCAAGATTAATATCATCTAAAATCCCTATTGCCAAAAAATCAACAAAGTACGGATGATAAGTAAGGATAATGGAAACTTTTTACCTTCTTAACGCGGAGGCGGGGGCAAAGAGTGGTTTTGGATTCAATTTTGACATCATTGAAACCAATTTAATCAATCTAGGCATTGTTTTTGTGCTGCTAATTGTCTATGGAGGCAAGGTAGTAGGCAATATCCTTAGCGAAAGACGCGCCAAAATAGAAGCAGAAATAAAATCAGCCGAAGCGCGCGCTAAAGAATCAAAAGATGCCTTAGCCGTAGCACAGAAAAATTTAAAAGAAGCACAAGAAAATGCAGTTAAAATCCGCTCCGAAGCAGAGGCGAATGCCGAGAAAGCTAAAGAAGCAGTTTTAATTAAAGGGCAAAAAGAAGTAGAAAGGCTGAAAGCGACTGCTGATGCCGATCTGAATTCTGAACAAAAGCGAGCGATCGCTCAACTCAGAAGCAAGGTCGTAGAAATGGCACTAGGACGAGTAGAGTCCCGGATGGGTGAGATGCTCAATGACGATAAACAGCGCCAACTGATTGACCGTAGTATCGCTAAAATAGGAGAGTAGAAATATGGCTGGAACTCTAGTCAGTAGCGAGATCGGTGAACCTTATGCTCAGGCATTGATGTCTCTAGCTCAGCAGGAAGATCTTGCAGAACGCTTTGGTGAAACTTTTCGCGCTCTTGAATCTTTATTATTTGAGTCTAAGGAATTTAAGGATTTTGTCTTAAATCCAGTAATTAAAAATGAGGATAAAAGGGCGGTACTAAAGCAGGTAATGGGTGATGCTAACCCTTATCTAGTGAACTTTATGATGCTATTGATTGACAAGAGAAGAATTATCTTTCTCGAGCCAATTATTGAACAGTATCTTAGCCTGTTGCGCAAGTTAAATCAAACAGCATTGGCAGAAGTTATTTCTGCCCAAGAATTAAGCGATGAGCAAAAAGGCAACATCGTCAAAAAAGTAAAAGGATTTGTGGAAGCTCGTGATGTGGAGTTAAAAACAAGCATTGACTCCAACTTGATTGGTGGAGTAATCATCAAAGTGGGTTCAAAAGTAATTGATGCCAGTCTTCGCGGACAACTGCGTCGCATCGGCGTTAGCCTCAATCAGTAACTCGATAACATTGTAAGTAAAAGCGAAATTAATTATTTATAGCTATGGTTAGCATCAGACCAGACGAAATTAGCAGCATTATTAAGCAGCAAATCGAATCATACGAGCAGGATGTTCAGGTATCCAATGTAGGCACTGTGCTTCAAGTAGGTGACGGTATCGCTCGTATTTACGGTTTAGAACAGGCAATGGCAGGAGAACTTCTTGAATTTGAAGACGGTACTGTTGGTATTGCCCTCAACTTAGAAGAAGACAATGTCGGTGCTGTACTTATGGGTGACGGCTTTGGTATCCAGGAAGGTAGTAGCGTTAAGGCAACTAGCAAAATTGCTTCTATTCCAGTGGGAGAAGCTTTAATTGGCAGAGTCGTTGACTCTTTAGCCCGCCCTCTCGATGGTAAAGGCGATATCAACACCGATCAAACTCGCCTAATAGAATCAATGGCACCAGGGATTATTGCCCGTAAGTCGGTTTGTGAGCCGATGCAAACGGGAATTACCGCAATTGATGCCATGATTCCCGTCGGTCGTGGTCAGCGCGAGTTAATTATTGGGGACAGACAAACAGGAAAAACTGCCGTAGCCGTGGATACGATTATTAACCAGCAAGGCGAAGACGTAATTTGCGTTTATGTGGCAGTGGGACAAAAAGCTTCAACAGTCGCCCAAGTAGTCAATACCCTACAGGAAAAAGGGGCAATGGACTATACCGTTGTTGTAGCTGCTAATGCTAACGATCCCGCTACTTTACAGTATCTTGCTCCCTATACAGGTGCGGCGATCGCAGAATACTTTATGTATCAAGGCAAGGCAACCTTAATTGTCTATGATGACCTGACTAAGCAAGCGCAAGCGTATCGCCAAATGTCCTTGCTGCTGCGTCGTCCACCAGGTCGTGAAGCATACCCAGGAGACGTATTTTATCTTCACTCTCGTCTACTAGAACGTGCCGCCAAACTGAGTGATAAGTTGGGAGGTGGCAGCATGACTGCTTTACCAATTATTGAAACTCAAGCGGGTGACGTATCAGCTTATATTCCGACCAACGTCATTTCAATTACCGACGGGCAAATCTTCCTATCCTCTGACTTGTTTAACGCGGGTTTCCGCCCAGCAATTAACGCTGGGATCTCCGTATCACGTGTTGGTTCGGCTGCTCAAACCAAAGCAATGAAGCAGGTGGCAGGTAAACTTAAGTTAGAATTAGCTCAGTTTGCCGAACTAGAAGCATTCGCTCAGTTTGCCTCAGACTTAGATGCAGCGACTCAAAATCAGCTAGCTAGGGGTCAACGTCTACGTCAGATCCTTAAACAAGCTCAAGGTTCTCCTTTGTCAGTCGCCGAGCAAGTAGCTAAAGTATATGCTGGCTTGAATGGCTATTTAGATGATATTCCTGTAGAGAAAGCAAGTGAATTTGCTCAAGGATTACAAGAGTATCTCGGTAACAGCAAAGCTAAATACGGAGAAATCATTGCTTCTGAGAAAAAACTAACCGATGAAGCAGAAAGTTTACTCAAAGAAGGCATCAACGAATTCAAACAGTCTTTCATGGCAAAAGCCTAGCTTTTAGGGTAAAGAGTAAAGGTTAAAGGTAATCAAGTGAAAGAATTAGCGCAAATTATCGATTCTTTTCTTGCTTGCTCCTTGCTCCTTGCTCCTTGAGAAATCCTTCATCCTTTTATATAATATGGCTAATTTAAAAGCGATTCGCGATCGCATCGCATCGGTAAAAAATACTAAAAAAATCACGGAAGCAATGCGTCTGGTGGCGGCAGCTAAAGTTCGTCGCGCCCAAGAACAGGTAAACGCCACTCGCCCTTTTGCCGATAGTTTGGCACAGGTTCTTTATAATATTCAAGGCAAACTACAGTTTGAAGATGTTGATTTACCTCTGTTTCAACAAAGAGAAATCAAAAAGGTTGCTCTATTAGTAGTTAGTGGCGATCGCGGTTTATGTGGCGGTTATAATGCCAACGTAATTCGTAGAGCCGAAAATCGAGCTAAGGAGTTATCAGCACAGGGTATTGATTATACTTATGTCTTAATCGGCCGTAAAGCGAAGCAATATTTTGGTAATCGTAATGCTCCTACCGAAAAAACTTTTGTCGGACTAGAGCAAATTCCTACCGCATCCGAAGCAGCGGAAATTGGCGATGAATTACTATCTTTGTTTTTAGCAGAAGACGTAGACAAGGTAGAGCTTATCTATACTAAGTTTGTTTCCTTAATTGCTTCTAAGCCTGTGATTCAAACTTTATTACCACTAACAACAGGTAGCTTAGCCGTAAAAGATGACGAAATCTTTCGCCTCACTAGTAAAGGCGGTGCATTTGGTGTAGAAAGAGAAAGCGTCACCTCAAAAGTTGAAACATATCCAAAAGATACAATTTTTGAACAAGATCCCGTACAGATCTTAGATGCTTTACTGCCTCTGTATCTCAACAACCAAATTTTGCGTTCTTTACAAGAATCAGCAGCTAGTGAACTAGCAGCCAGAATGACGGCAATGAATAACGCCAGTGAAAATGCTACAGATTTAATGGGGACATTAACTTTGTCCTATAACAAAGCTAGACAAGCAGCAATTACCCAAGAGCTTTCCGAGGTGGTTGCTGGTGCTAATGCTTTGTAATGTTTAGCTTTAAGATATAAGCTTGTTGAAAATTGTTGGCAAAATTATTAAACATCAAACGCCTGGAATAGATTCAGGCGTTTTTTATTGAACTATCTCTGACTGCGCCACCAACCTCTAACTAGCCTAATCTCATCGTAACTATAGTCTTCACCTAAGTTTTCTTTAATATTTTTCAGGATAATATCTCCCACCTTCTCCATAGTCTTAAGAATTGCCTGTTGTTTATCGGCTGGGACTAGTTGATTTAGCGCGACTGGCTGGTTCATTTCAATTAGTTCAGCTAAATGGCTATTGATTGTGCTGACAGCAAAACCTCTGTTATGGGCAATTTCGGCGACGCTTAAACCCTGTTGATGAAGTTGCAGGGTAAGCATCTGACTTTTTGAGGGAAGATTAACAGGTAACTTATGCTGCTCGTTAAATTCCAAAATTGCCGAGATAAAGCGATCGCCGTACTGTTGTGCTTTATATTCGTTAACTCCCGATAAATTAGCAAAATCAGTAATATTTTGAGGGCGAAGCTGCGCCATTAACTTCAGGCTAGAATCAGCAAAAATCATGTATGGGGCAAGGGAGTTGTGATCGGCAATTTGCTTACGCAGCTTTCTCAGTTTTTCAAATAGTAATTCTGCTTCTGCTTTACGCGGATTATATGCTGTTTGGGTTTGGCTTTGATACTTATTGATTGCAATCTTTACTGTTAGATCACCGCGGAAAATTTCCCAGCTGCGTTGATTAAGTTTAAGTACGGGGTAGCCATCAGTCGTTTGCTTTACCAAGCCTTGATGTACCAGACTTCGCCCTAGCATCCGCCACTCCTCGGCAGTTCTACCTTTACCAATACCGTAAGTAGACAGAAGATGATGTCCGTATTGATGAATCTTTTGTTTACGTGAACCAATGAGAACATCAACAATATGATTAGTGCCAAATTTCTCTTGACAACGGGCAACACAGGAAAGAAACTTTTGCGCTTCTTCTGTCCAATCTTCAATCGGTTTGGGATTGAGACAGTTATCACATTTACCGCAGTTACCTTGGTATTTCTCGCCGAAATAGCGCAGAATAATCTGGCGACGACAATCATGCCCTTCGGCATAGTCAATTACCTGTCTTAACTGTTGCCTGGCAATCTTTTGTTCGCTAGGATCTGGCTTTTTATCGATCAGAAATTCAATTTTTTGGCGATCGCTCAAACTGAAAAATAAAATTGACTTAGAAGGTTCGCCATCTCTACCTGCCCTACCTGATTCTTGATAGAAACTTTCCAAACTACGGGGCAAATCGTAATGAAAAACAAAGCGCACATCGGGTTTATTGATTCCCATCCCAAAGGCAACGGTGGCAACAATTACTTGAATATCATCTCGGAGAAAACTAGTTTGATTGCTACTACGCTCTTGATCTGATAATCCTGCATGATAGGGTAACGCATCAATACCATCATGCTTTAATCTGGTGGCAACTTCTTCGACACGGTTACGACTCAGACAATAAACTATTCCCGCACCCGATTCATTACGGATTGCTCGCAGCATTTTACGATATATATTACGGTCTTTAGGCTGTATTTCGTAATGAATATTACTGCGATCAAAGCTGGCAACGTGAACATCAGGCGATCGCAAATTTAGCTGTTGAATAATATCTTGTCTAACTCTTTTAGTAGCAGTGGCGGTAAGTGCCTGAAGGGGTATCTGCGGGTAGCGCTGGCGGATCAGCTTTAACTTGCGATACTCAGGTCGAAAGTCATGCCCCCATTCCGACACACAGTGAGCCTCATCAATGGCGATCGCGCTTATTCCTACATCGTTTTGAACCTGAGAGAGAAACAGACCAAATCTTTCGTTTAACAGCCTTTCAGGGGCGACATAGAGTAGCTTAATTTGATTCTTTAAAATAGCTATCTGGCGCGATCGCCTTTCCTCGTATTCCAGAGTACTATTGAGATAGGTTGCGTTAATGCCATTATCCTGCAAAGCATCAACCTGATCCTGCATCAAGGCAATTAACGGCGAAACAACAATAGTTATACCTTGTCTGAGTAAAGCTGGTAATTGAAAACAAAGAGATTTACCCCCCCCAGTCGGCATAATTGTTAGTAAATCTTTATTCCGTAAAGCTGCTTCGACAATTTTCTTTTGTCCAGGACGAAAGGTGTCGTGACCAAAATAATGTTTTAAAGCTGACTCTAAAGAGGCAAAAGTTGACATAACCTACCAGCGGGATATCTATTTCTACTTGACCATATAATTATTAAATAGTTCATGCTTACTAGCATATTGCTAAATTAGAGAGCGTAAATGATTTTAAATCTAGAAAGTTCTATCATAATTGTTGATTAACTAAATCAATTGAGCGTTATAAATTTTTGATGCAGACTACTATCAACCCTGAACATTTAAAAGTTATAGATGATGAGTTATCTAAACGACCGATTGCTCTTGATCCTGGTGGATACTACATTATCTATGTAGACCGAGAGGCAAAACTAATTTGTGCTAAGCATTATACCAACGTAATTAACGATCGCGGCTTGGCAGTAGATCCAGCCACGGGAGAAGTAATTGCTTGCGGTGGCAAACAAGTAGAGCGTAGCGTAGAAAAGCTCTACACGGCCAGAACAGCTAAAGAATTGTGCGTTAAGGTAATTGAACAACCTCAACCTTGTCCGATCACGATGTTAGACCATGCTGCCTATTTAGGTCGTGAGTTTACCAAGGCTGAGTATGCTTTAGTTAATGGTACTGAATATATTCAGGATTAATTACCCAATCCGACATACCAGTAATAAGTAGCCATAGGAATAATGGTGGCAACAATTAAAAAGCCAATTACCCAGACGGTTGCACTTCCTTGATCTGTGTCTTCAGCTTTGGTAAATGTACCTTCAGTTTGAATTTCATCATTCATTTCTGGAGGGCCTGGATCTTCTTGTCCAGACAGCACGGCTACTAAGCGATCGCCAGCATCAATAAAAGCCTGATTATATTTGTTGCCCTTGCGAATATTGTAGCCTACTGTATCATTAACTAGACTTTCAGCTATCTCCGCCCCGATTAGCTTTTGGGCCGAATCTCCCGAACGAATGGCTACATTATTAGTCAAGGTATCTAAAACTAATAAAGTTTGGTTTGCTTGAGCTTCCGCGTTGGGATACCAATCTTTAAATATTGCTTCTGCTAGGCTATCTACTGTTTCACCATAGTCTAGGCGACGAATTGCCACCATTCTTACTTCTTGACCTGTTTCACTAGCTAAGTCTTGAAAAGTTTTGGTCAGTTTACTTTGATTAGCATTACTAATCGCATCTGCCGTATCAACAACCCAAACTTGGTCGGCATTAAAATCGGGTAGATCGAATAGTCCAGTCGCGATCGCTGGTGCTGCTAGAGAGGAAATGATCAAGACAACTAACAGAGTAGATAAAGTTGATTTTATGAGGTTCTGTAAACGCAAACCCGCCTGTTTTAGAGATAAGAAATTTGTCATTGTTGCTCTCAAATAACTACTTATTTTCTTTAAAAAAATATATCTAGCCATCAACAATATATCTGTTGAATACTTATTTAAATAATAAAGCCCAGAGTCACCTCTAGGCTCTAATCGATCGGTTGATTAAATCAAAATTTTAGCTCGTTTTAACTCTTGTAGTCTTACTTTTGCCAGATTAAAGACCAGGGATTAACGATCTAAAGTCCCCGATGTAAGCCGTAGATAGCAAGAAATAAGCAAAAAATACTCCCCCTGCACCACCAATAAAGAAACCACTACCAAACTCACTCCAGCCTTCTTTAGTAGAGAAAGCTTGAGGTACACTGCCAGTCGTTACCGTTTCGGTGGGTTTGCCACCCATCGCACTGGCATAGAGAGACAGACACAAGGTTAAAATTGCGATTAGACCAATAGATGATAGCAAAGCCCCAATATCTGCACTCTGGGTATCACGTAATGGACCTAAGACCAGAAAAGGTCCGTATAAAAAATACCCGTGAGCCATACCAACTTCTAAGCCACGACGAAATGGTGCTAAACCTTCACGGTAAGCAGGCAAATTACGAATTAGGGTTTTGCTAAAATCCGAGGAATTTAGGGGCGTTGCCAGATTGCCAATTTGAGGATCTCCTGGCGGTTGGATCGCATTGTATTCGTTCATAAAAGTTTGATTTCTCCTAATTTTTGTATCTAAGGTATCCCTTAAATAGCATCACTTTAACTTGGTTTAAGTTCGCTTTTTGTTAAGAATCTTTATAACTAAACCTATTCGGGTTGGGCTTCACAGTAATATCCATGATGTCAACGTTCATTTAAAATAGGAAAAATTAAATATGATTGGCGATTATGCAGCTTCTTGGCTACCCATTGCGATGGTTCCTCTTGTAGGCTTAGTGGGCGCAGCCGTTTCTATGGCTCTTTTGTTTATTTATATTGAAGGCGAAAGCCCAGCCAAATAGTTCTACAGTACCAATACTTTGGGTAACTTCTTGTTACTTATTAAATCTTAATACTCTGCCTCCTGGTAGGGTATTAAGATTAGCGATCGCGAGGGATGCGATTGTCTTGTGGCTACACTTGATTAACCTTCTGATAATTTTATTTGGCGATTACCCTAAAGGACTCGCCCTCAAGGATTAGCTCCTTACGTCCTAAAGGACGACACGCGATCGCAAATAAATAATGTTCCTGAGGCAACACATAAAGGAATAGTGATTAGATTCAGCAAGGGAATACTAATTAGTCCCAAACATACTAAGCCAAAACTACCGCTAGCAGGAAGACTTTTGAAAACAACACCTAACTTTTGGCGGAATTTTAACCGTTTTCTTTCTAAATAAGCATCGAGAAAGTATAAGCAGACAATGGTGGTAGTCAAGATCAGTGAACCTACACTAGAAACAATTGTTCCGATTCCTGGCAAGAAATTAATTAGTAATCAGGGAATACCAATTGACATCCTCGCCCGATAAATCGGGCGAGGATGTCAAGTTCTTTAACATTTAGCTCGATAACTAGTCAGCCACCTATTTTTATCTTTTTCGATTTTACTAATTTTCAGTTAAAGGCAAGTTTAATCAATGTCTCCTTCAGGGCATCGCTTTTTCAAGAGTTAAAGTTCATTAAAAATGTCTCAAAAGCTCAAAAGCTCAAAAGCTCAGAGCTAATAGCTATATGCGAAGCGGTGACGCGACGTAAGGAGCTAATCCTTTAGGACAAACATTTTCACTACCAACTTTCAACCTCCTAAAAACTAACATTGGTAAAAACTATCGGCGATTGCGACTTCTCTAGTTCGGTTTTACATCTAGGTAAAGCCAGAGAAAACAGATAATATCAATACAAATCAGAAGTATTACTTTTATTGTTTTCATTTGGGTACTACTTAAGACGTAAGTAGGGAGAAGTCAGAGGAGGTCGAATACGAAGGTGCAAAACTGGTTGCTGCAAAATCTGAGCGATATACTTAATCGAGAATTAAACAAAGAATCAACAACCGAAAGCATTGATAAGGCAACAAATGCTGTTTATGGTGATGCTCAGCGGTTACCCGCCAAAAAAACTGGACAAAGATACTATAGCCAAAAGCAACGTTTAGCAAAGCTAAATGCTCAAAGAGAATGGCGTAGTGCGATCGCTTCTGTGGAAGAACTTCTTTTATCTGAAATAGATCATAATCAGCCAACAGTTGCTTCAGCCAAGCTTGGTTTAGTTTTTTCTGCTCCCGTACCTTTGTTGAGCAACTCAAATCTAGTTGCCAGTTTTAAATCGGCGGTTTTTACGCCAGATGCTTTTAACGTTAATGCTTTGATGCCTTGTCAATCATTAGAAGTCGCACGAGTGAGCGAACAAAATCTCTCGCCAGTAATTGAGCTACCTTTGATTCCTCAAGATCCGATTGCTCAAGAACAGTTTTGTTTGGTTCTAACGGCTAACTTTGGTTTGATTATGGTTTTGGGAGAAGATAGGGCAGGAAATGCTAAATTTCATTTTTCCTTTGCTCCTCTAACTCTTAGTGAAGTTTGGGCAACGCTGCGATCGCGCTTAGTAATCAGTAATTATCATCATTTGGAGCAGTTAGATAACCAAGTAGAACAGTTTGCTCCACCAATCCCCGATTACCGTTTAGTAACTAAATTTAGCCGTCAGTTGCTAGAGCATATGTCTGATTTTGCTACTTTGGCAATGCATTCTCGCCAGGTAGAAAGTATTCCTACAACTTCTGGATCAGACAAGCTTCCATCAGTTTTTCCCTCCACAAGAGTCAATAGCCACACTGAAATGGAGCTGCTACAGGCTCTTACCCACGAAGTGCGAACACCTTTGACCACAATTCGTACCCTAACTAAACTACTGCTAAAGCGTAAGCAAGACTTGCAACCGAACGTGGTTCAACGCTTACAAACTATTGATCGCGAGTGTACCGAACAAATAGAGCGAATGGAATTGATTTTCCGTGCGGCTGAATTTGAATCTACTCCCGCTGCTAAAGCTGTAGAATTAATTCCGTTTTCGCTAGAGCAAGTATTTCAGCAAAGTATTCCTCGTTGGCAAGAAAAAGCTAAACGACGCAATGTAGATTTAAAATTCACTCTTCCTCAAAGTCTACCAAAAGTAGTCAGCGATCCTAAGATGCTAGATACGGTTTTGACTGGACTGATGGAAAGCTGCACTCGTAGTTTGCCCACGGGAGGACATATAGACGTTAAAGTTTCGACAGCGGGGAATCAGCTTAAGCTACAGGTACTTTCTCAAGCTAGCAATGTCGATAATCCGTTAAAATCTTTAGGACAATTGCTAACCTTCCAGCCTGCAACAGGCTGTCTTAGCCTTAATTTGGACGTAACGAAGAATATCTTTCAGGCTTTGGGAGGCAAACTCACCGTTAGACAAAGACAAGAACAAGGTAAAGAACTAACTATTTTCCTTCCCCTAGGTAACTCTCTTAAAAACTCCCCTCCTGAACCAAGTCCTTATGTAGAGGCTTAATTAATCTGGTTTCTATATATAATATTGGAATAACTATAGACGTTAGGCAAGTTCGGCTGGTACTGCGGGCATTAAGATCTTAAAAGTTGTTCCCTTGCCTACTTTGCTGGTTACAGAAATAGAACCGCCGCACCGTTGAATTAACTGTTTGACTAGAGTCAGCCCTAATCCTGCACCCGTTACTTTATCCTTGATAGTTGGCTTGGTACGATAAAACCCATCAAAAATTTTGTTGATTTCTTGGTTAGCAATACCAACTCCTGTATCCATAATCAAAATTTCGATCTGCTCATTTTCATTTTTGAGTGCTGCTTGCACAAAAACTTTTCCCTTTGGCGGGGTAAATTGCAGACTATTGTTGAGTAGATTAATAATAATTTGTCTAAACCAAGGACGAGGACAGGAAATAGGCAAAAGATTGGCTGGAATTGTATATCCTAGCTGAATTTCTTTTTCTTCGGCTAGTGGTTGATAAGTGCTAACTATTCCTGGAACAATATCATCTAAGCGGAGATATTCTGGTTGAGTAGGAGTATCTAGCTGCAATAGCCCTAGTAAACCACTAATCAGAGAATTTTGTCGATCGCACTCATTACTTAGCATCTGGAGGTAACGCTGACGTTGCTCACCTTTAATCTGCTTCGACTCTAATAAGCTTAATGCCGTTTTCATGTGGGTAATCGGCGATCGCAATTCTTGAACTAAATCACTCAGAAAATCTGACTGTAATCCCAATACAGTTAAATTTTGTTGGGAAATATGATTATTCTGAGATGAGGAATTTAAGGCAGTTTGTACTTTTTCCTGCTGATTTACCTGTTGAAGAACTAGTTTGGCAATTAAATCAGTCCTAACTATTACCTGGGGGTCAAGGCTAAAATCTTCGTCTTTTAGACTAGCACTAGATACACTGTTTTGCTTAATCCCCAGCAAGATAGGAGTAATTACCTGGGGCGCAAAGCTAGAGACCATTTCTAAGTATGGTTGCTGTAATCTTTTACCCGAAGCAGCAATCTCTATCTTACTTTTTTGCCATTGCGCCAAGGTTAAACTGCAAAAATCAGTTGCTAAAACAATTAAAAAAGATTCTCTTTGTAATGTGGAGTTTTGGTTTAATTTAATCGAAACAACTGGTGTTTTGGCAGAGGTATTTTTGAGCAAAGATAAGGCAGAATGATTTCTTTGATTGCTACAGATTACAATACTTTTGGCATTGCCCTCTTGACATAGTCTTTTTATCTGATTAAGCCAGCTTTTCGTTTGAGGTAGTTTAACCCAAACCGTTGCTTGAACTTGCTCTTGAATCAATAGTTCAATCACACTGCTAATATAAGATTTTAGGGTTTCTGCTCCAACAGATAAGGGAACAAGAGGCTCATCTAAGTCCTGCGTTAACTGGTACAAAGACGGTTCAGAGGTAGCAATATTCATACTTATTAATAACTGAACTTTTTGATCTAGCTCGATTACCAGAAATAATAATTTACGCTTAAGTTTAGTAGGAAAATTTCCCTAAAATTATTGATAAATAATCAACAACTATTACAGACAAACCCTTAAAGTGGCAACTACAGATTGAGCTAAAGCTTCTAAATGATAACCGCCTTCTAGACCAAATAGAGGAAATTTGGTGATTTCCAAGACATATTTTGTTAACAGATAGTAATCTTTGGGATTGAGAGCAATACTTGCCAGAGGATCTTGAGCATTAGCATCGTAACCAGCACTAACAATTAAAACGTCTGGTTGCCAATCGCCAAAAAAAGGCATTACTTCTTGTTCAAAAACTAATTGATAGTCGGCGATTGTGCTTCTAGCTTGCAACGGCAGATTTAGAATATTTTGGTATCTACCGCTTTTACCTCGATCGCTACCTGTCCCTGGATAACTAGGATGCTGATGTAGAGAACAATAAGCAATATGAGGATTATCGATCACAATTGCCTCTGTCCCGTTACCGTGATGGACATCCCAATCTAGAATACCGACTCGCTTCACGTTTGGTTTAGTTAAAGCATATTCAGCAGCGATCGCGGCATTGGCAAACAAACAAAATCCCATGGCAGTATCCCTGGTGGCATGATGTCCTGGAGGACGCGCCAGCACAAAAGCTGACTGATGTGCTAAAACTTGGTCAATGCCATCTAGCCAGGCACTTACCGCTAATAAAGCAACTTCATAACTGCGGGCAGAAATTGGGGTGTCACCGTCTAAATATCCTCCACCTTGGTCAGCAACTCGTTTGATGCGTTCTATGTGTTCACTGGTATGAACCTGCTGAATATAAGATAAGACGTTTCTTTGCGTCGCAGGAGTCGGTAACAGCCACTGTATTCGATCTTGCCATTCCACTTTTTGTAAAGCCTCAACAATCGCCGTTAAGCGTTTAGCTTTTTCTGGATGTCCATAGCCTGGATCATGTTCTAAAAATTCTGGAGAATAGATAACCGAAATCATACTTTCCCAAGTCCAAATTTAGTTATGTTTCGATTTTACCCATGATAACTTGAGGAACTTTGAGAAAATGTGATCGCGATATCAAGCTTTATTGGCATATAGCATATTTTTACTGCATCAGGCACTCAATCGCATTTAAGCTTAGACTTAACAGCTGTTGGTCTAACTATTTTGACAAATATTTTTCTAAGATTTGTTTAGTTTCGGCACCTGTTTTTACCCAGCTAAACTTTTGTGCTTGTTGCAGGCTAAGTTTACTTAGTTGCGAGCGCATTTGCTTATCTTGAGCGATATCTAGCATTGCTGAGGTAATTGCTGCTGTATGATGAGGGTCGATTAAAACTGCTGCATCGCCAGTTATTTCGGGTAAAGAAGCCAAATTAGAAGTAATTACAGGAGTCCCACAGGCCATTGCTTCTAATACGGGAAGTCCAAAACCTTCCCAAAAAGTCGGAAACACTAAGGCAACTGCATTACTGATAACTACGGGTAATTCTGGGTAAGTAAGGTAATTTAACCATTTAATTCTAGATTCGACTCCTAATTCTTGAGCCTGCTGCTGGAGTTTGGGGGTAAAACGGGGGTCGGTTGAACCAGCGATCGCTAAATTATAGTCGCGATTGGTCATAGCTGCAAAAGCCTTAATTGTCCCTGACAAGTTTTTGTAAGGATCTTGGCGACCAAGATATAAAAAATAGGGCTGTTTTAAATCAGCAAATTGCTCTCTAGGATAAAAATTAGCTGCATCGTAGCCTAATAGCACTGGTGTAATTCGTTGGGCAACAATGTCATAATAATTAACTAGATCTTCAGCAGTAGCCTGAGAATTACAGATAATATGCTCTGCCTGTTGTAGTACCTGTGGGACAACATAGCGAAAGTAATTAGTCAAAGGAGAAGTCCGACGGGGAAAACGCAGCGGAATAACATCGTGGCACATAACTATATAGCGACAAGCAGTATACAGTGGTGCTTCGGGAATTGGCGAATAGATTAAGTCGGCCTTTAACTCTCGATAAATTTTGGGTAGCTGAAACTGTGTCCACAACAAACGCCTGAGATGTCCTTTACTGCCTTGGGCGGGGGTCATGTTCCCCGCGATCGCATATTGCTTAAAGCCCTCAAAACTCTGTGCTGATAAGAGCATCGGGTTCAAACTATTTAAACTATTAATAATATTTTGAGCATAAGTAGCAATACCTGTTGGTTTGTCAAACAAGACGGCTAAATTAATTAACAGTGGATTAGACAAAGTTGAATAATTGTTGAACAAAAAAGTAAAACAAACCAAGAATTACTGGTAGCTACAGCATCACGGTGCTAGTTATCAATAGCTGCAATACATTCAATCTCGACTAATACCTCTTTAGGTAAGCGCGAAACTTCAACACAGGCGCGGGCGGGAGCAGTATCTTCGACAAAGTAGCGAGCATATACTTGATTCATCGCGCCAAAGTTAGCTAGATCGGTCAAAAAAACGCTGGTTTTAACAACATTGTCCCATTTTGTTCCTGCCTCAGTCAAAATTGCTTCAATATTGACCATTACCTGCTGCGTTTGCGCTGTAATATCTCCCTCCACAATTTTTCCCGTCTGGGGGTCTAAAGGAATTTGTCCAGCGACAAACAAGATTTGACCCGAGGTAGCGATTGCCTGATTATAAGGACCAACTGGTGCGGGGGCTTGCTCGGTACGAATAACTTTTTTAAACATGAGAACTCAAAATTAATCCTAATATTAACAACAGCGAACTAGACAGATATAAATTAATGGCAATAAATTTGCTATTGCTAACTTTTTGGGGAAAAGCATGATTTTGGTGGACATGGTAAATCAACTGATAGGCAAAGGGCAAACTACCAAAAATGCTCAAACTAAGAAGCGGCAAGATACCAGCAACGATCAACATTACTGTCAAGACATAAATACTAGCCGTAGCGATGATTAATACCGCCGCACCTTTAGCCGTACCCAAGCATACAATTGGCGATCGCTTTCCCGCTGCTAAGTCATCTTGTACCTGATGAAAATGAGAACAAAATAGAATAATTGAGGTGGTAACACCAACGATGCTAGAAATTGCTAAATTATCGACCGAAAATGTCTGAGTCTGAGCATAGTAGGCAGCCGAGACTGCACCAGGGCCAAAGGTAAAAAAACAAATAATTTCTCCCAAGCCTAAGTATCCCAGACGAAACGGTGGACCTTGATAGGTGTAGCCCAATAAACAGCATAGCAACACCAGTGCTAACACCGTTAAGTCCTGTTGCCACCAAGACAGGGCTAAAATTCCCCCAATCCCCATACCAAGACAAAGATTAGCTATCCAAAACACGAGAGGTTTATTTCCTGTTAAGTTAACTACCGAATGCGCTTTGTTGATGTCGATACCCGTTTCTGAATCAAAGACATCATTGCTCAGGTTTAACCAAGCAATAATCAAAATTGCCGAGCCTAAAAAGGTAAAAAAGAACTGGGGATTAAAAAGATGAGTTTTAGCAAAGGCAACTGCTGTACCCACGGCAATAGGCACAATTGCTACACTATAGATTGGCGGTTTAATTGCAGCTAGCCACAGCCGATGGTTTTTTTGGCTTATTTGCTTGGTAGTCATAGATGCAGTGTACTAGCGGGAAAGGTAACAGCCGTTCACTTTGAAAGACAACATTTAGTACCCTATCAGTTATAGCTACTGCTATTTAGCAAGTTTCATGAAAGTTAAAGTTTTGCCATACTTACTCTGCCTTAAGCTAGTTTATGAATAGAAACTTTGAATTTGGTCTTGAACTAGGACTATTGCAGACAGTAGCCTATAATAAAAATCATAAAAATTGCCTTTTTTAGTGGCTGTTTAACCATAAATGGTCAGTTTAATATCTTATTCTAGTTTTGCCGCCTGAACTTTTTGGGTAATGACACAATCTACCAGCCCTATGTCTTTTGCAACTCAATCTAGTAATTTTATTTTAGATAGTAATATCGATACAAAACTAAACAATTTTTGGCAGGATCAAGAACTGAATTTTGCCATTACTAAAGATACAGATATTATTAGTGTTTCTTGTCAAATCCCTACTGTCGATCCCCTTGCCTGCCTGCAAAAATTTAGTCATAGTCATTCACTAAATTTTTATTGGGAAAACTGTAGCAAGCAAGAAGCAGTGTCAGCTTGGGGAACTGCCAGAAGTGATTATACCCAGACGAATGCCAGGTTTAGTTCAGCGCAAAACTTTATCCAAGAGTGTTTTCAACAAATTATTCAAGAGGGAGCAAGTAATCTATCACTGGCAAAACCGAGCGTTTTTTGTAGCTTTACCTTCTTTGCCGACAATCAAGAGCCTGAGCCTTTTAAATCTGGAACTCTATTTTTACCTCGATTTCAGATAGTTAGAAAAAATAAAAACTGCTGTTTAATTGTTAATTTTCCTTTAGAAAAAGGTGAAAATAAAAAGTACTTTGTTAAGCAGATCAAGCAAAAAGTAGATAGTATTCCTTGGTCTACATTAGGAGAACTAAACATAGAGCGCAAAAATAATTTATGGTCAGCAAATCGCGATCGCCTACAAGATCCAGATTACTTTAAATCAGTTGTTACTTCGGCTCTTGAGTCAATTGCGGCTGGTGAATTAAGTAAAATTGTAATTGCCCACACTACTGAAATTCAGTCTCAAGTTCCGTTTAAAATTATTGAATCTTTAGCTAATTTACGAGAACTTCACCCAGATTGCTATATCTTTTCTACAAGTAATGGTGAAGGACAAAACTTTATGGGAGCCAGCCCAGAACGTTTGCTGAGCGTCCAAAACCAACAGCTGGTAACTGATGCCCTAGCAGGATCTGCTCCCAGAGGAACGAATAATACTGAAGACTTGCACTTAGCTAACTTATTGCTTAAAAATAGAAAAGAAAAGCGAGAGCATCAAGCCGTTCGTGATTTTATCATGGAGCGTTTGCTCAGTATCGGTTTAAAACCCCAGCAACTGCCTTTGCAACTGCTCAAGCTATCAAATATTCAACATCTGTGGACACCAATTTATGCTCATCTCCCCGCAGATATCGAGCCATTAGAGATTGTGGAATTACTTCATCCAACTCCTGCGGTAGCTGGTGTATCTACCAAAGTTGCCTGTGAAAAGATACGTTACTACGAAAAATCGGCTCGCTCTTTATACGCAGCACCCTTAGGATGGGTAGACTACGAAGGAAATTGCGAATTTATCGTCGGTATTCGTTCGGCGCTAATTGATGGCGATCGCGCTCTGCTATATGCTGGAGCAGGAATAGTTTCAGGCTCTAATCCCGATAAAGAATTTGACGAGGTAGAGCTAAAATTACAGTCTTTGTTAAAGGCATTGGTGTAAGTGTATTCAAGGCTTACTGGTGACTCATAATCAGTTAGAGATAAATCAAATCAAGAATGCGATACATTCTTTAAGGGCGAATGGTCATTTGCCCCTATCCAAAACATCAAATGATCGATCTTCGTAATGTAAATATGCTCTGGGCATCGGTGCTAATCGAAACATGGTATCGTTGCGGTTTGGCGATGGCTGTGATTTGCCCAGGCTCACGCTCAACTCCCTTAACATTAGCATTTGCTAATCATCCAGGGATAATCACCATCCCAATTTTAGATGAACGTTCAGCAGCCTTTTTTGCCCTTGGGAGAGCAAAAAAAACCGGTTTGCCGATAGCGCTGGTTTGTACTTCTGGAACAGCAGGAGCTAATTTTTATCCCGCAGTCATCGAAGCTAAAGAAAGCGGCGTTCCTTTGATTATTCTGACGGCAGATCGCCCTCCCGAACTACGTAACTGCCGTGCAGGACAAACTATCGATCAGGTAAAGCTATACGGAAATCTCCCTAATTGGCAGTGTGAACTGGCATTACCTGAAGCTACGCCCGCTATGCTGCGCTATTTACGACAAACCATAATTCAAGCATGGCAACAGTCTTTATTACCGATACCTGGAGTGGTACATCTTAATGTTCCTTTACGCGAACCGTTAGCACCTAATGGACAATCATTAGCAATCAAAAGTCAATTCTTGATGGATGATTTCTTTTCGATGATTCCTAGTCTGCCAAGCATGCCAACCAATTATGCTGATGCTGCTTTCTTACCCTGGAATAGTTGGCAAGGTAAGTCAGGAATCATTATCGCTGGTTTATCCCAACCTCAAGATCCTCAAGCCTATTGTCAGGCGATCGCGCTTTTATCTCAGCTACTCTCTTTTCCTGTTTTAGCCGAAGCCTTATCCCCTCTCAGAAATTATGCTCGACTCAATCCTTATTTGATTTCAACTTATGATTCAATTTTGCGTCAGCCGACAGCACATAAGCTAATTCCCGAAGTGGTGATTCAAATTGGAGAATTACCTACCAGCAAGCAGCTAAGAACTTGGTTAGATAAACTGGTGATCGAGCGTTGGCTGATTGATGAAAAAGTTGAAAATCTGGATCCACTACATGGCAAGACGATTCAGATTCATAGCTCAATTGAGCAGGTTGCTCAAAATATAACTCAAAATATCAAAATAGAAGCTGAAAATAGTCCAAAATCAAGCTATTGTCAGCAGTGGTGCCAATTAGAAGCCGCAACTAGAACTAGCTTAGATATTGCTCTTGAAACTCTTCACGATTTACATGAGGGAAAAGCTGCTTGGCTTGTCTCTCACAGCCTGCCATCAGGTACGCCAATTTTTATTGCTAACAGTATGTCGGTGCGTAATGCTGAATATTTTTGGCAACCTAATAACAATCAAATAGTTTCCTATTTTAACCGTGGGGCAAATGGCATTGATGGTACGCTTTCTACCGCGTTAGGTATAGCCTATCAAGATGCGGGGGTATTATTGACAGGAGACTTGGCTTTACTACACGATACTAATGGCTTTTTGATTCGTCAGAAATTTCAAGGGCATTTAACTATTATTGTAATTAATAATAACGGTGGCGGTATCTTTGAAATGTTGCCGATCGCCGACTTTCCTTCATTTGAAGAATATTTTGCTACACCTCAATCAGTCGATTTGGCTCAACTTTGTGCTGCCTATGACGTGGAACATCAAAAAATAAAAAGTTGGCAACAGCTAGGAAGCTTAATCAAAAACTTACCTAAGTCAGGTATTAGAGTCTTAGAACTTACTTGCGATCGCCATGTAGATGCTGTTTGGTTAAAAAACAATCTGGCTAAATTCGGTAAATAACTGTCTAAGCTCAAAAGTTAAGAAAAAGGTTTGGTAAGCCAGTAGGCAAAGGTAATAAAACCAATGCTGGTGCTACACATTAGAACGTATAGAATATAGTACGGTTTTTTGTCTTTCACCTTTTTAAGTAGATTAATATTTGGAAAATTTTTTAAATAGGCACCCAGTTTTATTTAGATTTAGGGTGCAGTGTTTATCTGTCAACACTTTTATAAGTTTCTGGCTGACTGCATTTATAGCTTTATATTAACTAATTTTAAGTTTTTAAACAATATTTTACTAATTTTAATGTTGAGCCGAATTTATTGATTATTTTCCGATTTGACTGGCAGCTGTTGGCTAACATAAACTAAGATAACCTCACTAGCAAAAGACGTTTTAGCTTAACTTAACAAAATGTAATATAGATTAATTTAGTTATTCGATTGTCACAGCAGTATTTTGCCTATCCCAGAGCGAATAAGACATAAATCAGACATAATATATCCCAATCCAAGCAGTATTGAGGACATTTCAGTAGCTGGTTCCCAGGATTTGTATCGAAATACAGCACGATTTAAGACTACTTATCGGCAAAAAGTAAATTTTGACGTGCTTGCTCTAGATATGCGCACCATTTTGCTGCCAAAGAAATGTCAGTGAAGGGAATTCGTATAGATTCGCGGTCATTGCAGTTAAATTTCAGAGCGGTTTTTCCTCTATTCGGCAGATTATCCAGTTCGACAGTGCCTGATGAAGCCATCTCGATAGGTCGATCTTTCACCATTAAATCGATTCCTGTTACATCGTTCAAAGAAAAACTTTGTAAATCGATCATTCCTTTACGGGTAGGTTTACCCCAAGTGACTCGATCTTCTTTAATACCTAACACTGCATAAATATCAAACTTAGCGTTATCAAAATCCTCTGCCCAAACTTTATAAGCTTCTAATTTTTGATACTCGTTCCAGCCACTCCAGGCTAGCCAGATAAACGCTGCTAATAGCGGTAGCCATAACAGTCCTCTTTCCATATGCAATTTCTTTTATAGGCTGCTGATTTAATCTGTCTTCTTTATTAGTTTAAAATGCCCTTAATGCCTCTGTTTCGATAGACTTGACATAGACATAGTTGTAGATTTTTTGATGCGATTACCAAACAATAACAAGAGTATTTTTCAAAATTTACTTAAAACCATAACCAAATTTGTTTAATCTGAGACAAGATTGTTCTTAACAAAGGTTAATATATTATATACTTTTATTAACAATTAGTCTTATACACAAAAATTTACCATGGTAGCTCAATTCCCCTGGCTTACCGCAATTATCTTTTTACCGCTCCTAGCTGCTCTAGCAATTCCGCTTATTCCCGATAAAGAAGGTAAAACCATTCGTTGGTACGCTCTTGGTGTCGGTATTACAGATTTTATACTAATGGCGTATGCGTTCTGGAACAACTACGATGCCAGCAGCGCACAACAATTTCAACTATCTGAACACTATAACTGGATTCCTCAACTTGGTGTCAGTTGGTCAGTGTCAGTAGATGGCATATCCGCTCCCCTGGTTTTATTGGCAGGATTTGTGACAACTTTGGCAATGTTATCTGCTTGGCAGGTAGATCGCAAACCTCGCTTGTTTTATTTCTTAATGCTGGTGCTATATTCAGCGCAGATTGGAGTTTTTGTAGCTCAAGATATGCTCTTGTTTTTCGTTATGTGGGAATTAGAATTAGTTCCTGTGTACCTATTAGTTTCAATTTGGGGCGGTTCGAAGCGGCGTTACGCAGCCACCAAATTTTTACTTTACACCGCAGCAGCTTCGATATTTATCTTGGTAGCAGGTTTGGCCATGGCTTTTTATGGTGATAACTTGACTTTTGATATTGCTTCACTAGCTGTTAAAGATTATCCTTTGGCTTTGGAAATGCCCCTGTATGCAGGGCTATTAATTGCCTTCGGAGTTAAATTAGCTATTTTTCCACTTCATACTTGGCTACCCGATGCTCATGGTGAAGCTTCTGCTCCAGTATCGATGATTTTAGCAGGTGTACTGCTTAAGATGGGTGGTTACGGTTTGATTCGCTTCAATATGGAGCTATTGACTGATGCCCACGTTTATTTTGCTCCCGTATTGGCAACTCTCGGAGTTATTAACATCATTTACGGTGGCTTTAGTTCTTTTGCTCAAACCAACATGAAACGCCGTTTGGCATATTCTTCGGTTTCTCACATGGGGTTTGTTTTGCTAGGTATTGCTTCCTTCACTGATATCGGCACTAGTGGCGCCATGCTGCAAATGTTATCTCATGGTTTAATTGCCTCGGTGCTGTTCTTCCTTACGGGAGTAACTTATGATCGCACACATACTTTATTTATGGATCGCATGGACGGGATAGCTTTAGTTATGCCCAAAGTTTTCGCCTTATTTACCGCAGCTGCCATGGCATCTTTGGCTCTTCCTGGAATGAGTGGTTTTGCGAGTGAAATTGCTGTATTTGTGGGTATAACTACCAATAATGTCTATAGTCCTGCTTTTGCTACGGTAATTATCTTTCTAGCTGCGGTGGGAATCATTATGACTCCCATTTATTTATTGTCTATGCTGAGATTAGTGTTCTTCAATTCTAATGAAGCTCTAGCCTGTGATGTCGATCAGTTAAAAATGAGACAGCCCACCAACGATGCAGCGGTATGTTTCGGTAATAGCTGTGTATTACCAGGAGAAGCTCCTTTTGATGATGCCAATCCCAGAGAAATATTTATTGCCGCCTGTTTCCTCATTATGATTGTCGGAATTGGAATTTATCCGAAGCTCTTTACTCAGATGTATGACGTTAAGACAGTAGCGATTAATACTGAAGTTCGTCAATCTCAAGTGATCATTGCTCAACAAAAGCACATGACCTTGGCTCAAGCACCAGTAATCGGTGAGGTGGCAAAGTAACTGTCGATTATTAAAATTTGAGACTGATTTTACAAGAGACTGATTTGCTCAATTTGTAGCTATTGTCAGTCTCTTACTTGTTTATATTGCAGATACGCCTCAAGAAGCATTAGAAGAATTAAAAACCGCTTGGGAATTAGTTAAAGAAGATTATCGAGAAAAACATCAAGAAATTCCCAATGCAATATGTTATTTAACAGCCTTTGATAAAAAGTTAACTGATGCTATTTTTTACTCCCGACATCCAGAACTAATAAAAATAAAAAATTATCATATCTATGAAAATCAAAGCGATCGCTCATCAGGTAAAAGAAAAAGGCTGCTGAGTGGAAAGACGCATAGTGCGATCGCGCTTTTGTAGGGGAGGCAAAATTAAAAAGAGAAAAAAAGTTTTAGCCAGAACTATATTGCCCACCAAAAATCGGGAACATAAACTAAATTCGGTGGGCATAGTTAAAGTATCACTATTTTAAATACATTTGTTCTT
Organism: Pleurocapsa sp.; assembly: GCA_050330395.1. GTDB lineage: Bacteria > Cyanobacteriota > Cyanobacteriia > Cyanobacteriales > Xenococcaceae > Waterburya. Next base: position 353 of record JBHJNW010000112.1, on the reverse strand, counting down.
AATGCCCATCCTGCGACTTGTGAAATTCTACATGTTTCTGCGATCGCTTCCCAGGTGGTAGAGCGGGCATGAGCAATGACTTCTGACCAATTTTTAGTGTATGCTTGCAAAAATTCTTGCTTAATTTTATGTTGAATCTGCTGTTGGTTGTTCTTATCCACGCCGCTTACCTCTTGATTAAGATTCATTGAATTTAATTTGAAGACCAGATCTAGATAAGCTGTTCAATCTTACTAAGGTAATTTCTGGTAAAGAAGATACCCACTAGATTAAGATGAAAGAAATAGTGAGCAAGAGGAAGAAAACTGAAGTTCAAAACTAGAAATACATCCTTAACTCCGTCCCAAATCGAA
>JBHJNW010000111.1:0-19739 GCA_050330395.1 Pleurocapsa sp. | reverse complement strand
TGGCGAAGTCGTAGCCGTAACTCTAATTTCTTCCTTGCCCGAATTGGGTACAATCTCTCATAAATCAATCTCCTATTTAGTTGGTGTCGCACCTCTAAACAGGGACAGTGGCAAGTTTAGAGGTAAGCGCAGAATTTGGGGTGGGCGAGCCAGAATTCGCAGCGTGTTGTATATGGCCGCTTTAGTGGCAGTTCGTTTTAATCCTGTAATTAAAGCTTTTTACGAACGTCTACTAAATAAGGGCAAACTTAAAAAGGTCGCTTTGACCGCCTGTATGCATAAGCTTTTAATTGTTCTCAATGCCATGATGAAAAACCATCAAACCTGGCAAGCTAGTAGCAATTAACTAACTCTGCCAAAAATTACTTGATTAAACCTAAAACATCAACAAAATGTTGATGTCACATTGTCTTGAATAAGAATCCTTGTCTAGCGATCGCCTGCAAAAGACAAATCAAGCTTGACATTTAAGACAATCGCTTTAGGACTCATCCGAAGCCGATAGAGTGCGGGGCTTCTGCTAATTCAGCTAAAATTGATAAGAAAGTCCCAAAGACAGCACAGGATAAACTTTCAGAAAGTCTAATGCATCTTCTAAATTTTGCTCCTCATCCCGCAGAATTCTATTAGTTTCCGTTTCAACTTCTTCTCTAAGTGACTCAGGAAGCTCGGTAGAAATATTGCTAGTTACTTCAGCTTTAGGAGAACCAGCAAATACTACTCCCAAATTCCACCAAAATCCAATTGCCTTGCCTTCTCTTACCGCATTTCCCCCGCCAATGCCTAAATATGGCGAGACACCATTACTGATCTCAATATCAGTATCTATAGTAGCTAACCCGTCAATATTTAGTTGCCTGACATCAATTGTTTGTCCATCAACTTCAATTTCGCCTAGTCCATCGGCAACCTGTTCTGAGACATCTGCCGTTCCGTCAATATTATTACTGCCAAAAATTAGACCGCCACTAATTCTAAATCCTGAATTTTTAGTCGGATGAACGTCAATCAAACTAGAAACATTGAACAAATTCAAGTCTCCTTCGTAATCAAAATCTGTTTCTTCGATATTTATACCGAGTCCAAAAGCATTGACTCCAGCCCTCGCGTTAAAATTGGGAGTGATTTGTCTAACTATAGAACCCCCAAAACCTAGACTACTTGCTTCTGGAACAATTGCCCAGCCACTTTTTTGCTGACTAACTACATCTTGAGTTGGCGTTGGTGGGGCGGGAGGTGGCACAGGAATTGGAGTAAGCGATCGCTCTTGCGAGTCAGGTATATTAGATGGTGTAACCTCAGAACATTGAGAATTGTACGGATAATTTTGGCAAAAGTTGGCTAAATTTAATTCTTTTTGAGCAAGCTGATAGGTTGGTAACGTAATATCTGTCAAAAGACTATTAGATGATGATGGCAACAATAAATCTTTGGCCTGAGTCGAAACAGCTTTAAATGAGGATAACGCTACTCGCTCTTCATGAGTCTGAGGATGATCAATTAGTTCTGCTGCTGCTGGTTGAGCTGCCAAGCTAATTAGACTAAAGCATGACCATAGCAAACTTAACCACATATTTGTTTTTAGATTCCTCATTTTTTGATGCATTTCCTCACAAACTTACTGTTGTCCAGGCTAGCATTGAAAGCCTCTTCTGCCATCTGTAATTATTCTAGAAACAGACGGGTCACAAATCGCCACAAGCCACTGTCTTACCACTATCTAACTAAGGCATATTGTAAAGAATATATTAAAATGCTTAGGGCGATCGCCGAGTTGACGATGTAACTAATCAGTTATTTACACTTAATCTCTGTGTGATAGCATCTGGATGATTGATTAGGGTAGTCGGATTATCGGTTATACTAATCGACTTATTGGTGGAGGAGTTTATTTACAAGTGCAAGCTAATTTATCAGGGCAATTACCAAGTAGCAACAAAAATCAGTTGCAGCCATTAAAAATGGGAGTTATTGGTGTCGGCAATATGGGACAGCACCATGTCCGCATCCTTAGTGTACTTAAAGACATCGAATTGATTGGCGTATCTGACATAGATTTGGCACGAGGGATTGAAATTGCTAGTCAATATCAGACTCACTTTTATGAAAATTATGAGGACATGCTGGCTTCGGTTGACGCAGTTTGTATTGCAGTTCCTACCAAACTGCATCATGAGGTGGGAGTTCGCTGTCTTCAGTCTGGAGTTCATGTTTTAATTGAGAAGCCAATTGCCGCCTCAATTGCTGAAGCAGAATCTTTAGTCAATCTGGCAGCGGAAACTGGATGTATTCTGCAAGTAGGTCATATTGAAAGATTTAATCCAGCTTTTAAAGAATTAAGTAAAGTTATCCAAACAGAAAATATACTTGCCCTCGAAGCACGCCGTCTTAGTCCATATTCTGACCGTGCTAATGATGTTTCCGTTGTTTTAGATTTAATGATCCACGATATTGATCTATTATTAGAATTATCAGCTTCATCAGTGGTTAAGCTGACTGCTAGTGGTAGCACCTCAACTAATTCGGGAAATTTAGACTACGTGACGGCAAATCTCGGTTTTGCCAATGGTGTAGTGGCAACTTTGATCGCTTCGAAAGTAACTCATCGCAAAATCCGTTGTCTAGCAGCGCATTGCCAAAAATCTTTAATTGAAGCGGATTTTTTAGCCAACGAAATTCTGATTCATCGCCATCAGCAAACTAACTTGCCCGCAGAACAGCAGATATTTTACAAGCGAGATGGCATTACCGAAAAAGTCTGTACTAATAATGTTGAACCAATTTATGCTGAGATAGAGCATTTTGTTAACTGTATTCGTGGTGGAGAACGTCCTTCGGTAGGAGGAGAGCAGGCTCTCAAAGCTTTGCGTTTGGCTAGTTTGATTGAGCAGATGGCACTAGATGGTCAGATTTGGCATTCAGATACTCAATCTACAATTGATTCGCCAAGTATGTCCATTTTATAAATTGATTTATAAATTGAGAATAACTTAACGTTCCACAAGTTTTTTATAACTCGGTGAATCAGGTGCAGAAAGTTAACCAGTTTAGAAGCGTTTTCCCAATCAATTGGGCTTAAGAAGCTCTTCTGTCCTTAGTAGATCGATATTGGTAGGTGGCACTCTGGTTTACCTGCTCAGACCCATTTTACCGAGACAAAATTACCAATATTTGAATCTCAGCTTTCACAAATCACTGGCAACTTGGGGCTAATAACTGATAATATAAGCGGTGCTTCTGGTGGGATTGAGATAAAGATTATGGCGTTAGTTGTTCAAAAATACGGTGGTACATCTGTTGGTTCAGTAGAGCGGATTCAGGCTGTAGCCAACAGAATACGCAAGTCCGTACAGCAAGGAAATAGCTTAGTAGTAGTTGTCTCAGCCATGGGCAAAACCACAGATACTTTAGTTCAGCTGGCTAACGAGATATCTACTAGTCCTTGCCGTCGAGAGATGGATATGCTGCTGTCTACGGGAGAGCAGGTAACTATTGCTCTTTTGAGCATGGCGTTACAAGAATTGGGACAACCAGCAATTTCTTTGACAGGAGCGCAGGTAGGCATTGTTACAGAAGCAGAACATAGTCGAGCGCGAATTTTGCAGGTATGTACAGATCGGATTGAAAAGCATCTGAGTAAGGGAGAAGTCGTTGTCGTCGCTGGTTTTCAGGGTGTTAGCAATACTGATATTCTGGAAATTACTACTCTGGGTAGAGGTGGTTCTGATACTTCTGCGGTGGCATTGGCGGCATCTCTCAAGGCAGATCGCTGTGAGATTTATACTGATGTTCCAGGGATTTTAACTACCGATCCGCGTCTGGTGCCGTCGGCTCAACTAATGCCTGAGATTACCGCCGACGAGATGCTAGAGTTGGCTAGTTTGGGAGCTAAGGTATTACATCCCCGTGCTGTAGAAATCGCCCGCAATTATGGAATGCCTCTGGTGGTTTTATCGAGCTGGAGCGATCGCCCTGGTACGAAAGTAGTTTCTCGTTTACCTCAACCTCGTTCTTTACAGGGGATGGAAATTGCCAAACCAGTTGACGGTGTAGAGGTCGATCGCGATCAGGCGAAAATTGCCCTGTTGCGGGTGCCAGATTTTCCTGGGGTAGCTGCCAGCCTATTTGGCGAAATATCTAGGCAAAACATCGACGTAGATTTAATTATTCAATCGATTCATGAAGGAAATACCAATGATATTGCCTTTACCGTAGTTGACCGTGTTTTACAGGCAGCATCAGCCGTAGCCGAGGCGATCGCTCCCTCCTTGCGGACTCATCCCGCCGCCACCGATGAGGCAGAGGTAATGGTAGATCGCCAAATCGCTAAGGTAGCAATTTCGGGCGCAGGCATGATTGGTCGTCCTGGCATTGCCGCTAAAATGTTTAAGACTCTAGCGGATGCGAACATCAACATCCAGATGATTTCCACTTCCGAAGTTAAGGTAAGCTGCGTAATTGAGGAAGCTCATTGCGATCGCGCTCTGCATTTGCTTTCCCAAGCCTTTGATGTGGATCTTAGTTCGCAAAAAGAAATTACGCAAAACCAGTATCGAGGTAAACACCCCCCTGTCAGAGGCGTTGCCCTGGATACTAATCAGGCAAGAATTGCGATTCGCCACGTACCAGATACTCCAGGTATGGCAGCGCAGATTTTTACCCTGCTAGCCCAGAAAAATATCAGCGTTGACGCGATTATTCAATCTCAACGTTGTCATATTATTAATCATGTTCCTACCCGCGATATTGCTTTTACGGTTACCCAGCAAGATGTGGATTTAGCCTGTGAAGTGATTGCCGAACTTGATCGGCAAATTGGCTGTGGTCAAGTTTCAGGAGATCGGGAAATTGCTAAATTAAGTGTCGTTGGTGCAGGAATGATTGGACATCCAGGGGTAGCTGCTAAGTTTTTTGCGGCTCTTTTCCAAGAAAAAATTAATATTCAAATGATTACTACCTCGGAAATCAAAATTAGCTGTGTCATTGACGAAGTAGATGGAGTAAAAGCTCTCAAGGCAGTTCATGAAGCTTTTGGTTTAGGAGGGAAAGAACAAGTTAACCTTCCTGCTTGATTAATCAGGTAATGAGAGTTGGTTCAATTAACGATCAATAATTTCAAAAGATTCAATCATCTTTTCGACAGTGACTAAATAGTTCTCAAAGCTTTCGGGTAAAGCAGTATAAGTAATCACGTAAGCCCGATTATCTTGAATCGACCAGGTTTGCATTCTTCTCACCCGCTTGCCATTCTCCTCTCCGCCATAAACCACTTGTCGTCCTTCAATTTCACCTAAGCTGATGATTTGTGCTTGGCCAACGTTAGGATCGGATAATCTTTTGATTTCAGAGATAGATTGAGCAGTATACTGCGCCAAAGTCATATCGTCAGAGAGATTTTCGACTAAAACACTCACTGTTTCTTTAAATCTATCTGCATCATTTTCGAGGGGCGAAAAAAATATCACCCCTGTAGCAAAAAAGTCATCTCTATTCTGTTGTGACCAAACTTGAGGATAATTTACTTTAAAACCCCGATCTGAATTTTCATAGAGCGATAGTGCAATTCCTGACTCGGTTGTCTTTTGTTGGTAGATTAACCATCCTCCCGCAGCAGCAGTAGTTAGTATCGTCAGCATAACGATTACAGCAGAAACTACGGCAAACTTGGGGTTTCTACGAGACTTGACGATGTTGGGTACGATTTTGAGTGTTACTGGAGACGCAGCAACTGCTTCCAAGTCGTTAGTAGCTAACAGATTTTGGCTGACAGCTTTTGCCATCGCAGGAGTAGGCTGGCTGGTTAAAATCTTGGTTTCTCGATGGGAGTTTGATTGCGGCAGTTGTGTTAGCTGAGGTGGAGCAGGGCTGCGATGAGGAACTATAATAGTAGCCTTAGTGTTGTTTGGCGCTGCATCTAACTGTTTTAACTCCGATAAGACAACTTCTGCTGAGGTATACCTTTCTTGATGACGGTGGCGTACCATTTTATCTAAAATATCAAGTAACCGAGGCTGATATTTTAGATAGCTCGCCAGCTGATTGCGCCAAATTATTGCACCATTTTCGTCACTTCCTAATTTTTGGGGCTTCATTCCTGTCAAAGCTTGGATGGCAATAACTCCCACAGCATAAATATCACTATAAAATCCAGGACGACCCATCATTTGCTCCATCGGCATATAAGATTTGGTCCCAACTGCAATGGTCTGTTTGACCTGTCCTGTTGGATCAATAATTTGAGTACTTATTTGCTTAACTGAGCCAAAATCAATTAAAACAATTTTACGATCCTGACTACGACGCATCAAGTTTGAAGGCTTGAGATCACGATGGATCACGCCATGCTGCTGCACAACTAAAAGTACTTCCAGAATATCTTTTAACAAATCAATCGTTTTGGCTTCAGACCAAGGCTTACCTGAGATTATTTCTTGGCTTAAGTCATGTCCTTCGATTAATTCTTGAACCAGGAAAAAATCGTTGTTGTGTTCAAAATAAGCTAGCAATCGGGGAATGCGATCGCAATGTCCCAAGCAGTTCATAATTTCAGCTTCTCGTTTAAATAACCTTCTGGCTATTGCCAAAGTTTTGGGATTGACCGTTTTGGGTTTAAGCTGCTTAACTACACATTGGCTATCAAAACATTGCCGATCTTGAGCCAAAAAAGTGACTCCTACTCCCCCCCTTCCCAATTGTTTGACGACGTAATAACGTCTCTGAATAGTTGTTCCTACAAGATTGTTATCCATCGACGCAAATGTTTAAAAGACTGCTAACTTAAGTCTTCATAATTTTAATACCTACTTTACTTCTAAGGAAGAAACATTTATGGGTTAACGATTGATCATAGGGCATTGGCGAATCGTGTTCCTGTAATTGAAGTAGGAAACAAAGTGACTTCTTCCGGAACACTCGTCTTTGTAGCCTGAAAATATCTTGATAGAATTTCTTCCAATCTTGACTTTCCCAAAGTTCACTCTTTGTTTAAGCTGTGTCTCACCATAGTCTGCTCCGAGTTATGTTTTCTGAATACCTCAAGGCGCGGAAAGCAAAGCTTTCCCAGTCGTCGAAGACGACGATCTGAGTGTTTCGCACTCTGCACGCCTTGTCCTACCCGAATCTAAGGAATTAATCCTCTCGTCTGGTCTATCGTAAGCTCGACTTGCCCACAGACCTTAGATTCGTTTTTATTCGTTCCGTCCTTTCGATACAGATTATTATCTGTTGTTTGTCCCTTTAGATGCAGCCATTTCAACCGCCAGAACCCCTTACTCTTGCCCTTGTTGGCTTCGGTACACGGCGGGATACTATTCTCTGGCAAAGTCAGTCATTCTAATTGCGACTGCTTGATTGAATCGCAAATCAAGTCCGCGATCGCCAAATGCGAGGACTGGCAGCAGAAAATGAAGGTATTTGAATAATTTAACATCCCGAGCAATTGTCGTTGTGGTGACTCATTAGCTTGGCTAAATTGTTTAGTTAGCGATTGGCTTCGCCACGCCTTCGGCGATCGCTCTTTAAGACAAATTAAACTTGACATCTAAGACAATCGCTTTAGAGCTATGACGGCTTTTATATTATCCTTATTTGCATAAGGGTCGATATACGCAAAATGTTTATTCTAGAGTACAAGCTTATTGTTCAGTTAATATTAAAACTCGATCCTAGAGACATCACCCCACAACTAAAACTACACTACATCCGATTGTCCTAGTTGTGGTAAACGAGTTAAAAAACCTCTTTCCACTCGGACTCATGTTTGCGATTATGGAATTCCAGTTTTAGATCGCGATTATGTAGCCTCATTGAATATTTTTAAAAAAGCTACTTCAGGGCATGCAGGAAGATGGTCTGGGCAATTAGACCTAAACGCTTGGGGAGATACAACCTCTATCTTGGTTGGTAGCAATACCTGTCAAGGTAAGTTGAATCATTGAACCAAGAATCCCCTCGCCTTTAGGCAGGGGAGCGTCAATTCTTTATGTAGTAGCTGATTTATACTCTCGCCGTTAGCGAATCGAGGAAACTTTAAATTTGCTCAAACGCTTACTGGGCTTGAGCTACTTGTGTACTGGTTCGATTAATGGCATCAAGTTACAACTTTGGGCTACCTGGTTATTCTACGTTGTTTTAATCGATTTAGCCGACGAAGTTGCTGATGAATTAGTAGAACCATTACTTCTTCGCAATCTTGGGGGCTGGTTTGCTAGGACTTTTTCGGCTCTGGGAGTTAGCGGGCGGTCTACCGCGATGACCAGAATCCTCAGATTGGGGTGGTTCATCACTGTAGATATCTATAAATACCGACTCATCGTGAGCCACTGCTGCGGTTTTGATCGTAGTTCTGATAGCTTGAATATTGCGACCGCCACGTCCAAAGACTTTGCCACGATCGCCTGGATCAAAAGCAATTCGCAGCCAGATTTTGCCGTTACTCCGATTTATTTCAGAATTGACACATAACGTTTGCGGATTTTCTAAAAAAGGTTCGATCAGAAAGCGTGCCAGTTTCTCATAATCTGGACTACCCGCGATCTGACCGCCAGATAATTCGGTCTTATTTGGCATTTACTTGTTCAAAAACTTGGGCTTTGTTCAGAATACTTTTAACAGTTTCGCTAGGTTGCGCTCCCTGTTGTAATCTTTTGACAATAGCAGGAACATTTAATCTAGTTTCATCAGTTCTGGGATTATAAAAACCTAGTTCTTCAATGGGGCGACCGTCTCTACGAGTCTTGCTTTCGATCGCTACGATGCGGTAGCTAACCTCTCTTTTCTTGCCAAAGCGTTTCAAACGTAATTTAATCATTGGTTATGCAAATTTGTCCTTTACGATTGTAATCTATCTATCTATTTTTCCCTAGCCTTAACTAGGGTAACTTACTAGTTTACAATGAGCCAAAGCCCTTTTTCTTCTTTTTCTTTTTTCTTTTACCTCGATCTGGATAATCGCCCATCCCAGGCATCCCCATCCCAGGCATTCCCATTCCAGGCATCCCCATTCCAGGCATTCCACGACCCATATTTTGCATCATAGAACGCATTTTAGTAAAGTCTGTGACTAGTTTAGATACGTCTTTCTCCTCAAACCCAGAGCCTCTGGCTACTCGACGACGACGACTAGGAGACTGGGCTAATAAGTCAGGCTCGGCTTTCTCCGCTTTGGTCATCGAGTTAATCATCGATTCGGTACGCTTGAGCTGGGTTTCACCTTTAGCCAAGTCTGCACCGCTAATTTTTCCCATTCCAGGGATTAACTTAAGAACTCCCCCTAAAGAACCCATGTTTTTGAGCAAGCGCATTTGTTTGATGAAATCATTAAAATCAAACTTTGCCTCCATGATTTTCGACTGCATCTTTTCGACATCAGCCAAATCGATTTCTTCTTGGGCTTTTTCTACCAGGGTTAAAATATCGCCCATATTTAAAATACGGGATGCCAAGCGGTCTGGATAAAAGGGTTCGAGGGCTTCAACTTTTTCGCCAACCCCGACAAACTTAATTGGTTGTCCAGATACCTGTCTAACGGATAGGGCAGCACCTCCACGACTGTCACCGTCTAACTTAGTTAAAATCGCTCCTGTAATACCGATTTGCTCGTGAAAAGTGTAGGTCAGGCTAGCTGCTTCCTGCCCTGTCATCGCATCTACCACTAGAAGCGTATCATCAGGCTTAATCGTATCTTTGATGCGGGCTAGTTCCCCCATCATGTCATTGTCTATTTGGAGTCGTCCTGCGGTATCGACAATTACGGTATCTACCCCAAGCTCTTTGGCTTTTTCTACACCCTGCTTAGCTATTTCTACAGGATCGGCATCAGTCCCCATTTCAAACACTGGAACATCGATTTGATTACCTAAAGTAAGCAGCTGATCGATCGCCGCAGGACGATATACGTCTGTCCCCACCATCAAACAAGAACGCTCTTGCTTGCGAAGATATAAAGCTAATTTTGCGGTGGCGGTAGTTTTACCCGTACCCTGTAAACCAGCCATCAAAATCACCGTAGGAGGCCGCTCTGCTTGCGCCAGAGGAACATTACTTTCCCCCATCACCTTGACCAGCTCATCGTAGACAATTTTGATAAACTGCTGTCCTGGGTTGACTCCAGAAATAACTCCTTCCCCTAAAGCCTTGGCTTCGACATCAGCGATGAAAGCTTTAACTACCTGGAGGTTGACATCGGCAGATAACAGGGCGCGACGGACTTCTTTGAGGGTATCTTGAATATTGGCTTTGGATATTTTATTCTGACCGCGTAGCTTTTTCCAAGCATCATCCAAGCGATCTGCTAGAGCATCAAACATAAAATAATTTTTGAATTTTATTTGTTTTACTTACTTAATAATTTTGAGGTATTGAGCGAACTTTTTGTAATTTATCTAGCTACCATTGATTTACTTCCATCATTAACTTACTTAAGTCATCTTGCTGACTTCTCTTGGTTAATTAAGTCAAATGACTGATGCTTCGACTAATGACAGTAATTACTATGATAAAAGATACTTCTCGAACATATCCAGAGTTTGCATGGTGAGAATATATTGCAGGCTCTGGTTTTACTTTTCTCCTATTATTTTTGTTTCTTTTCTTAACGTATTGATCTCTCGGCGATATTAGCTCTGAGCTTTTGTGTATTGGAGCAAGCTGTTAAGTTTCAGTCACACGCTCAATCATGTTTAATTGAAAAGTAAAACGATATAATACATAAACTTAGTTAAAGCTACTTTTGGCTTAATTTGCTCATCTACTGTAATCAATATTGGCAAAACAGCGATTAGATAAATTATTGGTGAGTCGGGAACTTTGTGATTCTAGGGCGTTGGCACAACGTTTGATTAGGGCAGGAAAAGTCCAGGTCAATCAAGAAATTATCGACAAGCCAGGTACAGAAGTTAAAACTACCGCTGAGATTGCGGTCAAGGAACAACCTCCTTATGTATCCCGTGGGGGAAAAAAGTTAATTGAGGCTTTAGACAAGTTTGAGATTAAGGTGAGCGATCGCATTTGTTTAGATGGCGGAATTTCTACAGGAGGATTTACTGACTGTTTGTTACAGTCAGGAGCAAAATTAGTCTATGGCGTGGATGTAGGCTATGGACAAGTAGCCTGGAGTATTCGCACCTGCGATCGCGTAATCCTGAAAGAAAGAACCAACATTCGTCATTTAACTCCCCAGCAACTCTACGGAGATCGGCAAATGGCAGACTTGGGAGTGATGGATTTGTCTTTTATTTCTTTAACTAAAGTACTTGAACCTTTATGGAATTTATTAGCTTCACCTAAAGAAGTAGTATTACTTGTTAAACCGCAGTTTGAAGTAGGGCGAGAACGAATTGGTAAAAAAGGCGTGGTGCGTAACCTAGAAGATCGAGCTTCGGCAATTTTACAGGTATGGCAAGCAGCGCAGGCATTAGGTTGGCAATACTATGGTTTGACCACTTCCCCGATTACTGGTCCTGCGGGTAATGTAGAGTATTTATTGTGGTTAAGTGCCGCCGAATCTGCTCTACCCCCTTTAGATCTGATAAAAATTAAGAAAATAATTACCGAATCTCAATCTCAATAATACCGCCAATAATTTTGCGACTTGCGACTTGCGACTTGCGACTCAAGGCTAAGAATTTCTCTCTCAGTAAAGAACGTCTAACGTCCTGCATAGCGTTCTTCTGCCCAAGGTTCTCCCCGCATATGATAGCCGTTACGTTCCCAAAAACCTTCTCGATCCTGGTCTAAAAATTCAATACCGTTAATCCACTTGGCACTTTTCCAAGCATAAAGATGAGGCACTACCAACCGCATCGGGCCACCATGATCGGCGGGTAAAGGTTCACCGTTGAGAGTATGGGCAAAAAAGTTTTCTGGTCGAACAAAATCTTCTAAAGATAGATTGGTCGTATAGCCACCGTAGCAGTGTTGCAGAAGATGAGTTGCTTTGGGGTCGAGATTGATCGCATCGAGAAAATCAGTAACCTTTATTCCTGTCCAGGTCACATCTAACTTTGACCAGCGAGTAACACAGTGAAAATCAGCCGTAAAATCTTGCTGGGGTAAGTTCATAAAATCTGACCAGTCAAAAGATTTAGCTTCTACCAAACCCCATACCTTAAACAGCCAATCATCGGTACTAACCTGCGGGGTTTCACCATAAGAAAGGACTGGAAATCCTTTAGCTAAATATTGACCAGGAGGAACGCGATCGCTTTGTGAGGGTTCAGGCTTCTCAAAAAATTTTCTGGGCATAATTTATAAACAACTACTATCTATAAAGGTGCGCATCCTGATGGAAACACACCATTATCTTAGCGATTTAATTACCGACACCAGTTACTCTTCGTTATCTTCCTCATCATCTTGAGGATAGACAAAACTGTTAGAACGTCCAGACAATACTGATTTACCTAAAGACAAAGCTTTTTTTGCTTCTACTGCTGCTTTACGCTTCCAAGTAGCCTTGCGACTATCACGCTTGGACTTAGAAGTTTTCTTCTTGGGGACCGCCATAATTATTTAATTTAAAAAGACAACCTTTCTATTGTAATGGTTTAACCAAAAAAAGCTAGAGAGTTTGACCAGGAAATAAACTTGTTTCACCGATTGACTGGCTAGAATCGGCATGACCAGAATCAAGAAACTTTTGATTGACGATGGCTCTAAATTCCTCAATGTCGATTTCCCAATTGTTCAAAAAGTTAGTAACCTGAGCTATTCTATCCTCTGACTGCTGTCCTAAATTAACGTTGTAGTTAAAATTCCCCGAAAACAAAATTGCCGTAATTGGCTGTTCTTGGGGTTTCTGTAACCTAGCCTCAGAAATACTGATTGTCAGCTGACATCGCTCCAGAAGATACATTAAGTTAATGCCAGCCTGTACGGGAGCTTTGCCAATTCTTTTCCAAGAACCAGAAGCAAGTAAAGTTTCCGTAATATATTGACGCACAGATGCAGGAGCTTCTGGAAATGGTAGCAAAATTTTCGGACTAAAGCTCAATCCCATGTATTCTGCATGAGGCAGCTTTTCCACATATTTCCCTGCTACCTGGCGAATTGCCAACTGTTCTAACTTTCTATTGTTCAATGACTCACTCAAGGTAATATTACCGGGTTGAGCATTGATTCCAACACCATTAGTAAAGTTGAGCTGAGCAAAATTGGGATTAAGTACAGGCTGTTGAGATAGTTCCCATTCTTGAGGAATAATTCCACTAAATTTCAGAAAATCTTGGCTCATCATGGTCGGAGTTAAATCCTGAGCTGCAATGATGATTGATATTTCTTCAATAAATCTAGTTTGACTAGGTGAATTAACGGCGGATGCTATGTCTAATGTTGTCATGAAAATTTATTCAGCCAAAATTGCTACTTATGTATATAAGTTAAGTTGCCCAAAAAAAGAGCATAACTCACAGTTTAGAGGAATCTTTTAAGCTTCAATCAATGTTTTAGCTGATTTAGATAGCAAGTAAATGCTTAAATTGCCTTATCAGACTTACGCACTCAAAAAATCTTGTACGTTTATTAATTGCTCTATGCGTAAGTCCTAGCATTAGTTGAGATTAAGCTGATTAGGGGTTGACTGCCTATTCGTTACTGGCTCGGAAGAACCACCTTTGCTATTAATCGACTCGTTCTTCAAAATGTTAACGGCTCTAGCGTATTGGGGATCAGCATTAGTGCCGATTAAGCCTGGATTTATGCTGAGATTAGTTTGTTCCTCGCGGCTAAGATCGACCTGGATATCTGGGGCAATCCCTTTTTTATTGATATCAATACCGCTGGGAGGATAGTAACGAGCGATAGTAACTGCTAAACCAGAGCCATCAGAAAGAGAATGAACCGATTGTACTGTTCCTTTGCCATAAGTACGGCTGCCTACTACTTTGGCTCGCTGATTTTCTTTTAAAGCTCCCGCTAAAATTTCACTAGCACTGGCAGAGTAGCCATCGACCAAAACTACTAATGGCAAGTCGGTTAATGCCTTACCGTTGGCTGAGAATTTCTCATTACCACCTTGACGGTCAATAGTAGACACGATCGCGCCTTTGGTCATCCACATCCGAGCAATTTCAACGCTAGAGAATAGTAGACCCCCTGGATTGCCCCGCAGATCTAAAATAAAGCCAGAAGCTTGCTTGTTGCTTAATTCGGTAATGGCTTGCTCCATCTGTTCGGCTGCATGGGAGCTAAATTCGTCAAGTTTGATATAGCCTACCTTTGAATTCTGCTCTTGTTTAAGGATATAGCTCACAGAAGGGAGTTCAATTTGCGCTCTGGCGATCGCAACTTCAAAATCTGGCTTGGTTTCACGAGAAATTTTTAATTTAACTTTTGTCCCGACTTCTCCTTTTATTTCGGCTGAGGCTTGTTCTAGGCTCATTGACTTGGTAGGCTTACCGTCAATGCTGACAATATGGTCTCCAGCTGACAATCCAGCTTTGCTGGCTGGCGAGTTGGGGATCGGCTCGATGATCGTTAGCTGGCTGTTTTTTTCATTGACTCCTAGACGAATGCCAATTCCCGAAAGCTCTCCCGAAGTTTGACTAGTCAGATCTGCATATTCTTCGGGAGCTAGAAATCTGGTATAGGGGTCGCCCAAACCCTCAAGAGACTGGCGAATTGTCTTGTAGGCAGCGGTGCGATCGCTATATTCTCCCTTTAATAATTCTTGTCGTTTTACCTTCCAGTCAACATGATTAAATCCGCGATCGACAAACTCGTTATTAATAATTTGCCATACTTCATCAATAACGGTTTTGGGACTATCTTCTAATGCTGCCTTGGCTGGAGAACTACTTTGAGATAAAAGCAGGGAACTAACAGCAATAGTAGCAAATAGTTTTGTAGTTCCTAAACAGTAGTTTTTTAAGTTGATTAATTTGAAAATTAAACCAAGAGGTTTGGAGGAGTAGTTCATAAACGATATGCAATATTATAGTTAAAGATTATTACAGTTAGACTATCAAAAAGAAATCAACCCTTGTTTCACGTAAGCTGAAAAATCAAGGTGAAGATGACTTGCTTTTCTTAGTTTAAAAATATGTCAAGTATCAAGAAAGAATTTACTAAAATATAGTATTAATTATTAATCAGAACTTGCTGTACAAATTTATTTGGCAGCGAGATCTGCCACCATTTTGCTCCATGATACAAAGACCCGTATTTTATATTATGTATAACATTTTGCTATTCTAATTAACTTGAGTTTGTAACACTTCATATTTAAGATTGCTCTACAGAGGTAATAAAATCGAGCATGATTTGACGATGAATATCGCCTAAAGCTTTATTGGCTCTAGCCCTAATAGAATAAGCATATCCTTGCTTAATTTCAGCGAGAGTTAATAATTTTAAATCCCATCCTTCCTGAAGCTCTAATTTATCAAGAGGTACTGTCAAAGGGCAGGAAAATAGATGTCGGACATAATTACCGGCTGTGTTCTGACAAAACTTGGTTAACTGTTCAGCTGGATAGTTAATCTCTTCGATTAGTTCTCTTCTTAGTGCTGCTTCTGATTCTTCCCCAGGTTTTAAATGACCACCAAAAAAAGCCCAAACTCCAGGATAGACAATTGTGGGGATATCATCGCGCAACTGCATTAAATACTTACCATCTTGATAAATAATTGCCATGGCTACCGATATTAATTGTTGAGTTGGGGGGTTATTCATAAAACTTAGTTTATTTTTAATCTATTTTAGAAAAATACCGAGCAATTTTACTTTACAGTTATCCTAAAGGGGAAAGAATCATTCTGACTCAATAGGCAGCGGTAATTGCTCCAGTTCAATTACATAAAATTCTCCTAACTCTTGGTCGGCAAAGAGTAGGCTTTGATATTCAATTTTGCCTTTAATATTGATCAGTTGTCCAAACTCAGGCGGTTTTTGAGTCGTAATCACCCAAATTTTCCCCGTGGCATCTTCAATTTGATAGGCAGCATTATCTACAAAAGGAGCCAGATGCACCACCTTTCCCTTTAGATATACCGTTTTACCGATTTTTTGGGGGGAAATTCCTTCAATGGCAATCAAGGACGATCGACAACCAACTAAACTTCCTAATAATATTACCCACGCACTAATCTGTTTCAGTTTATCTGTAACTAGTCTCAATCTTAGATTAGAAATCAACATTGGTTATCTCTTTACCAAATACCAACGTCTAGCTTAACTTTATTTTATTATCAAAATTATCTGATCCATGTCTGTATCAACTCCTTGCTTGTTAGATGGCAAAGCCTTAGCCAAAAAAATTCAGCTCGAATTAAAAGCCAGAATTGCCCAGCTAGAGACAATTATAGGTCGTCCTCCTGGTTTAGCAGTATTAATGGTCGGCGATAATCCTGCTAGTGCTGTTTATGTTCGCAATAAAGAAAAAGCTTGTCAAAGAGTAGGAATTGCCTCGATGGGTCAGCATTTTCCTGAAAATACTACTCAAGCAGAATTAGAACAGATAATCGCTAAACTAAACCAAGACGATCGCATCGATGGTATCTTGGTTCAACTTCCCTTGCCGCAACATTTAGATGCGATCGCTTTACTGCACGGTATCGCTCCTGATAAAGATGCTGATGGCTTGCACCCTGTTAATTTAGGCAAGCTAGTGCGCTCTGAGCCTGGTTTACGCAGCTGTACCCCAGCGGGAGTGATGAGGCTGCTGCAAGAATACGATATTGCTCTAGAAGGCAAGAAAGCGGTGGTGATTGGCAGAAGCATTTTAGTTGGTAAACCGATCGCGCTAATGTTATTGGCAAAAAATGCTACCGTTACGATGGCTCATTCCCGTACTCAAAATCTAGGCGCAGTATGTCATGAAGCAGATATTATTGTGGCTGCGGTAGGAAGACCAGAAATGATTACCCGCAATATGGTTAAACCTGGTGCAGTCGTAATTGATGTTGGGATCAATCGAGTAGAGACTAGCGAGGGAAATTCTCAGCTAGTTGGGGATGTGGCTTTTGAGGAAGTATCAGCAGTAGCCAGCCATATTACCCCTGTCCCTGGAGGCATTGGTCCAATGACGGTAGCTATGTTACTGAGTAATACGGTGCAAAGCTATGGACGCAAGGTTATTTAAATTAGGTGAAATAGCGAGAGAAGATTGTCGGCAAGTCAGTTATCTGTTAGCCTGTAGCTTCTAGTGTTCAAGCTGCTGGTAATTATCGGTGTCTGCCAAAAAACGCAACGGAATTGGTTACTATTGTTTTGCCTGTCTGAGTATAGGCGCGATCGCTTTATCGGTAGCTGGATATTTAGGTAGGCTAAATCTATTTCTCGAGTTTGCTTCTGGCTATAAACTGCAATTTTTGTTAATAGCTTTGTGCAGTTTAGTTTATTTTTTACTAACTCGTCAAAAACTGTGGATCGCAGTTAGTCTATTTTGTGTGTTACTCAATTTGGCCGAAATTTTACCTTGGTATTTCAATCAGCCAGAGATTGTTAATCATGAGCAGTATGAACCATTAAAGGTTTTTTCCTATAATGTTCTGTGGCAAAATAAAAATTACGCTCAAGCGATCGCCTTAATAGCTCAAGAGCAGCCAGATATAGCGATTTTCCAAGAAGCAGTAACCCACTGGCATTCTGAATTGGTAGCTTTAGAGTCTAGCTATCCTTATCATATTCGAGCAAAACAGCTAGAAATAGAAGTATATAGCAAGCTCCCTTTAAATAATCCCCAAATAAAGCTATATGGTACTTATCGCGGCTTAGTTATTGCTGATCTCAAAATAGGCGCTCGTTTGATCAAGTTTGTAGCGACTCATGCTTACCCTCAACTGTATTGGGGTCCAGGAGGCTGGCTAATTCGGAATCAGCATCTAGAAATTGGTATCGGCGAATATGTCCGAAATCTTCAGCAACCAGCGATTATCTTGGGGGATTTAAACGTCTCGATGTGGTCGCCTTTTTACCATTCAATGATCGAACGCTCTGGTTTGCGCAATGCCCGTCAGGGATTAGGGATCTTACCGACTCATTCGATAATTGCTCCTCAAATTGCGGCTCTCTCTGCCCCCATCGACCACTGTTTAGTAAGTTCCGATATTCAAGTCCAAAACTTCAAATTGGGACCGGCTATTGGTTCAGATCATTTGCCAATTATTGCTGAGTTATTAATTCCTCTTATCTGAACAGGATTTAATATCACCCGCAGCTGCATGAGTTGACCAAGCTGCCATTGATACGGGAACAATTGGCTCAATTAACTCGATAATTGCCTGAGCATAAGCTCCAATTTCGCTTTGCGCTCCTGCACCTAAACGTAAGCCGATAAAGTTGAGTAATGCCTGTAAAGAGACTGTCCAAACCCAAGAAGTATAAACCGAAGGAATTAATATGCCCCTAGCTTGTTCTCTACCTACGCCCAGTTCTAATAGCTGGCTGTAGGCTTGATAGCTATTTTCACATTGCGCTTGATAAATGGCGATCGCTTTGTGGTTCAAATCCTCTGCTAAACTACCAACGGTGGCTTGTTTATTATTTTTTGATTGTTGTCGAAAAGTTTGAGGAATATAAAATTCATTGCCCGAGTCGATGGCTACATAGCGAAAACTTTTTTCATTCCAGCCTAGTTGTTCATCGTTATGATTACTAGCGATTACGTGCTTCCACCATTGCCGACATACATATAGCGGGGCTTTTACTTTAAACTTAAATACTACTCCCCGAAAGGGCGAAGTATGCTGATGCTTGATTAAATAATTAATTAATTTAATATCGCGATCGCTCAACTGAACCGAACTTTTTTCAAAAGATGCTCTAGCATCATTAACTATACTCAAATCGTTGCCCATCGAATCGATCAGCTCAATTCTACTTTTTCCATCATTTAAAGGATCTATATAGCCCATTGTCTTCGCCTAACATTTAACATTTAACATTTAGCCATTAGCTCCAGAAGAAGCCTTTTATCTGTCATCAAACCTTTGGCAAGGTTACGCCTGAGCCTTGATTTTGATATTTACCGCCGCGATCGGCGTAGGTTGTTTGACAAGATTCTCCTTCAAAAAATAATAGTTGCACTACTCCTTCGTTGGCATAGATCTTGACATCAGCACTTGAAGCATTACTAAACTCTAAAGTAATACTTTTACCTTGCCAAGAAGCTTCTAGAGGTGTTGCATTAGCAATGACACCGACACGGGCATAGGTTGACTTACCCAAGCAGATAGCTGTAACGTTGGCAGGCATTTTAATGCTTTCTAATGACGCTCCTAGCCCATAGCTGTTTGCTGGAATAATAAAGTAAGATGAGCCATCTTCGCTGCTGCGCAACTCCGCCTGTTCTAAGTTTTTGGGATTAAACTTTTTGGGATCTATTACTGTACCAGGAATATGCCTAAAGATTCTAAAATCGTGCGGTGACAAACGAATATCATAACCGTAAGAACTAAGTCCCCAACTAATTGTCGGTATTGCTTTCTCTGCACCTAAGACAGCTTTTCTAATCGATTTTGATTCAAAAGGAGCAATCATCCCCTGGCGAGCTTGTTCAATTATCCACTTGTCGTTTTTAATCATGTTCTAGGCAGTGTTGCCAATTGAAAATTTATTAGCCGAGAGTATCTTACCAAGCTAAGTATCTATATTAAAACTAAACCGCTTTTGAATCTCCTTTAATCCTGACTGCCTGACACAAGTAGGTGAAAGCATTGATATCTGGTTAAAGAGAAGAAAAGGGAGAGTATTCATGGTTAGCTAAAAATAGAAGTTTTCAAGCCAATATCTCATGTTTAGCT
>JBHJNW010000110.1:0-17023 GCA_050330395.1 Pleurocapsa sp. | reverse complement strand
CTTCTGACTTCTGACTTCTGACTTCTGACTTCTGACTTCTGACTTCTGACTTCTGACTTCTGACTTCTGACTTCTGACTTCTGACTTCTGACTTAAAACCAGTCAATCATGAGGAAACTAATTGGAATGACTATAAAAGCTAAAAGCTAATAGCTTTTTTGACCGATTTACGATTTAAATAATAGTGCCAGAGAATTTTAGTAGCGATCGCTCTTTGTGGCTTCCATAGTTCAGCAATAGATGCTAATTCTACCGCAGTAGGACGAATAGATAAATCTTTGATTTCTTGAACAGCGATCGCTACTGCCAAGTCTTTAGCAGGAAATACATCTTGGCGTTGTAAAGCCATCATCAGATAAATATCCACTGTCCAGTCGCCAATACCTTTTATTTGCGTCAGTGATTTTCTCACGTTGCAATCGTCTAGTTTCTCTAAATAAGCCAAATTTAAAGTCTGATTAATAATAGCTTTAGCTAATTCACGACCATATTTAGTTTTTTGCCGACTAAAACCAATTGCTTTGAGTTCAGCATCATCTAAAGTCAGAAAACTTTCTGGGGTCAATGTTGCTACTGCATTGTTAAGTCGTTTAAAAGCAGCCTTAGCCGAAGCATAAGAAACCTGCTGTTCTAAAATAATCCGCATCAAGGTAGGAAACCCAGGTTCTCTTTGCCACTGAGGAGGATAGCCCCAAACGTCAATTACCTTAGCCAAATCGCGATCGCGTTTAATCAACTTATCTACATCTTTAATAAAAGATATGTTACTCATACCTGAAGACCAAATTTCGCTATTATTTTAAAATCTAATTATCTTGCCTGAATAATCATGAGTCAGACGATTAACTTTGCTGATCTACAGTTTGAAACTCCCACCATTGAACAGGTTACGGCAAAATATGCTCAAATTAATGCTGCTTTAGATCGGGCTGCTACTATCACAGACAAAAAAAGCAGCTTTGCAACAGTGGGAAGATTTACGCCGTCGCTTAGATAGTTGGTCTGCTTTAACTTCACTTCACTTTAGTCAAGATACAACTAACGAAGATTACAAACAAGCCCAGTCATATAGTGACGAACTACGACCAAAATTAACCGCCTTGGAAATAGCGATGAAACGGCGGTTATTAAACAGCCAAGATTGGACTGAATTGGAATCAATTTTGGGTCAACAAGCTTTTAGCTTATGGTCAGCAGACGTGACCACTTTTGAACCAGCGATCGCATTAGATTTAGTTCAAGAATCTAAGTTAGTTAATCAATATGTGCAGCTATTAGCCTCTGCTCAAATCGACTTTCAAGGAGAAACGCTAAATCTTTCAGGAATTCGTAAATATACTCAAGATAGCGATCGCCAGACTCGTTATGCAGCCGAAAAAGCCAGGTGGCATTTTTTTAGTCAAAATGAACCTCAACTAGACAGCATTTACGATCAGCTAGTAAAACTACGCCACGATAATTACACTGGTTTAGGATACCAGCGAATGCAGCGCATTGACTACACTGAAGCTGATGTAGCTAATTATCGTCATGAGGTAGTCGCCACAGTTGTCCCTTGAGCACAGAAAATTATTGCTCGAAAAGCTCAAAAACTAGACTTAGCTGAGGTCTGTTTTTGGGATGAATCAGTATTCGATCTTCAAGGAAATCTTGAACCACAGGGGGATCACGATTGGATGCTTCAGCAAGCACAGCAGATGTTTGATGCCATGCACCCAGAATTAGGCAGCTTTTTTGCCATGATGGTCAACGGTCATTTTATCGATCTCAAGACCCGTCCTGGTAAAGCGGGAGGTGGTTTTTGCACCAGCTTCCCAACT
This sequence comes from Pleurocapsa sp., assembly GCA_050330395.1. GTDB lineage: Bacteria > Cyanobacteriota > Cyanobacteriia > Cyanobacteriales > Xenococcaceae > Waterburya. The sequence continues at coordinate 15,203 of JBHJNW010000110.1, read as the reverse complement.
GAAGGAGTTCCTTATATTTTTGCCAAAGTCAAGAAAACACAACTTTAGGCAAAACAAAAGGGCGATTAAACATTCAGTGTATTCAAATATGGAGAGGCGATCGCCCTAAAAGCCCCATTTCATTACTATTACTATAGTGTGTCCTTAACTTTTGAGGAATAACAATAATTTAACTTCGCTTTCTCTTATGTAGACAGTTTATTTGTCTTTGATTTAGTTTACTGTTGACGATTTCCCATTGCTGGGGAGAAATTTTGGGGGTTTTCCAGACTACTAGAGGACTAGTGGAAGTGTAGCAGAAGGTTATCGAAAAACGTTCTTTCTCAGTCGGTGGCTGAGCGCGATGAAAGATGCTGCTAGTATCAGTAATGATTACACTTCCCTTGGAAGCTAGACAAGCAACCCAATCTTTCTGTAACACGGCTTGCCGCATTTCATCATCAGATAAGTATCCTAAATTGTAGTAGTTTAGAGTTTTAATTGCTTTAGAAGTAATTGTTCGGGGAATATATTCATACGGACCACCTCCAGCAGCAACATCATTTAAATAAATGATTATTTTGATAATACGCCGATCTTCCCAATCTATATGCCATCGTCTAACGCCAGAATATTGACCATCGGCAATGCTTCTTCTCATTGCATAACCCTGATAAAGCACGGGCAATCCAATGTAGTTCTCAACTATATCAAGTAGCTTGGATTCTAAGGCCCACATTAGCATTTCAGGTAACTCTTTATAATCGTTTTGAGCAAAACCTACTTCACAATTTTCTGATTGATTCAGACTATTAGAAATATTATTGAGTTCGTCTGCTAGAGTTTGAGCTTTAGTCATCATTGCATTAGTTGAAACCAAGTCTAGTTCTTTGATTGGAACTATGCAAGTTCCTTCTTGGCGAAGTGTATTTAAAATTGATGTACCTAGACTATCGAGCTGAGGCAAAAACTGGGTATGGTAATCAAGTGCTGTTTGATAAGCCTGCTCTTTCATCAGGTGAACTAGCGGTAACTTATCAAGCCCTCTCTTCAATTTGTAAGGTAAATTTCTCACCTTATTAGTAATCAAAGATAAATTATTAGCAGATCTTTGCATAAGAATAAATATAGAAACCTATAGGGTAAATACATGTGCTGAAATATACATTCAAAGCATCAATAGCAGATGGTTTAAGCCTATTTTTTTGTGAATTTATAGAATTATCTTTTGAAGATGCTGGTCAATCAGCATATAACAATTACAGTTTGAAAGACAAATTGTTTTGACAACTCGCTTGGATATCTTGATAAAAGCTTCATGATATCTTGATAAAATTAATATTTCTATTAACTATCTTAGCTTATACATAATATTACTATATATATTACACTATAATCCTAAATTTTTTATACTATTTTAAGTAACAATAATCAATATTATTAATAATGTATTCTTGGTGTGAAAATTGAGTATTTTGAGGTTTAAGCTTTAAAATACCAAATATGGTTTAGCTTATATTTACTAGTTGCTTATAAACTTCAGGCTTTTAGTTGGCACTGTTTATTCTTTTCAGGTTTAACAACTATTGCTAATCTTCGATAATTTGAGCTTTTTTAGAGCAGAGTTCTCGACCAAATTTCTAACATTTACTTGACGAATTAAGGAATGATCGATTAAAACCTGTATCAAAAGGAAAGTTTTTTAACTTTAACCATCAGTCCACTCCTCAAAGAAAAAATTGTTTGCAAGACAGGACAATTAAGATTTAAAGCTTAAATTGTAAATTTAACGATTAGTGTAAGCTGTCACGCATTTAATTTGCTTGTTTTGGAGGTACGGTGGGACTGGGAGAAAGGGAGCGGTGGAAGCCCGCGTCATCCGAAGGCGCAAGGGAATGTCCACCGAATCGAACAATACCAAGGTATTTCCTCGCTCTGGCAAATGGTCAATAACCCAGTTTTTATGATGTTTCATCAGTTTTTACGCTCAAATTGACAAATTTTATGCGCTACCTCTCAAAATACGTTGCTTTGACAATTTCTTGTTTGAGCTTGATTAGCTTTATTTCTGAAACTTCTGCCAGTGCTGACACAGCTCAAGGTTTTGACCACAGCTTGAATTCAATCGAAATTCCAGCTCCTCTTCCTGAGATCGACAATCTCGGTATCTGCTCAAATGAAATCGAACCGATTATCGGCAATATCATCAAACAGCCTGATATAAGTAACGGAAAATGGTCAATTTTGGTTCAGTCTTTGGGAGGAACAAACATATACAGTCTCAATCCAGACTCATATATGGTTCCTGCGTCTAACATGAAGCTTTTAGTTACCGCAGCAGCTTTGCAAAAGCTTAACCCTAGTGGATTAATTCGCTCTACATTAATTGGAGACTGGATTAAAGTTACTAATCTCAGAAGCGATAATGCTTATGCTAATGTTTTGCTCAGGTATTTGGGTGGATCTCAATCAGTTCAACAGGCTTTGACAGGATTGGGTATTGATACTAACGGTTATCGTCTTAGTGATGGATCTGGCTTATCACGCAATAATTTAATAACTCCTAGAACTTTGGTTTCTACTCTCAAGGCTATGTATACTGCCAGGGGACATGATGTTTTTTTGGCTTCTCTGCCAGTTGCTGGAATTAGTGGCACACTGAAAAATCGCTTACGCGAAACTAATGCTCAAGGTATGGTAAGAGCCAAAACTGGTAGTCTTAGAGGGGTAAAAGCTTTATCTGGTTATATTGACCATTCTGAATATGGCACTTTAGTATTCAGTATCATTACTAATCAATCAATCAACCAAGCAAGTGAACCGGTAGTTCAAGCTATCGATGAGATTGTGCTGAGCTTAAGTAGACTCACAAATTGTCAATAAAAATGTTGGTGTAGCCTGCTATTTTATTAAGCATTGTTACAATAATAGCGTCATGACAGCTTGCCGTCTTGACAGTAGCAAATTTAGTAGGTAGATTAATATACATACCCGGGTAATTATTAAACTTAGTGATATGCAAAGTAAGCAGAAAGTAACTTTATATATACCTCCAGAGCTGCATAGAAAGTTAAAGATTAAAGCGGCGGTAGATGTCGAATCTATGTCTGCATTAGTTGAAAAAGCGATCGCTTTTTATATGCAATTCCCTGAGAAGGTGGAAGAGATTAAGTCCTCTGTTCATGGTAAAACGCACCAGGTACATTTGTGTCCTGATTGCGATGCACCAATGGTCATGCGAGACGGAGAAATGGTGTCTCTTGGCAGCCAGAGGATCGTTGCCAAGGATGATATTTCTTTAGATATGTCTAGCCAAGCGGGAAGCTCAGAAAATCCAAGCGAAGAAGAGCTGGTCTCTTGTTTATAGGTAGCTTCTATCGGATTAGCCGAACGAAAAAACATTAGGATGCTGAAAGTTCAGTAGGGTCGACATCATGAAAGAAGAGCTAAATATTCTCGTACAAGCTCAATACCCATTAATCTATCTAATAACTCCAGAAGAAGAGCGAGCAGAGCAAGCAGTTGCTAAAATTGCTCACGATAATGCCGAATATAAGCGGGTGTTTGTCTGGACAGTTACTAGAGGAATGGTCGAATACGGTCAGCCTCGCCAAGGAACTCAGCACAATACGGTATCTCCTGAAGCAGCTATTGAGTGGACTATTAGGCAAAAAGAAGGTGGCATCTATATTTTTAAAGATCTTCATCCTTTTATCGACGGTCCCGTAATAACCAGATGGCTACGTGACGCGATCGCTTCTTTCAAAGGATCTGACAAAGTAATCATTTTAATGTCTCCGCTACAAACTCTGCCAATCGAGTTAGAAAAAGAGGTAGTAGTACTAGATTATCCTTTACCAAACTTAGCTGAACTTAACCAAGTATTATCAGATAGACTAGCCAAAACCAAAGGGAATCGTCTAGACACAGAAACCAGAGAAAAATTGTTGAAAGCAGCATTAGGCTTAACCAAAGACGAGGCAGAGAAAGTTTATCGTAAGGCGCAGGTTAAGGCTGGTAAATTGACTGAAAGCGAAGTAGAAATCGTTCTTTCTGAGAAGAAGCAGTTGATTCGTCGTAATGGAATTTTAGAATACATCGAAGAAGATGAAACTATCAATTCCGTAGGTGGATTAGAAGAACTCAAGCGCTGGTTAAAGCAACGTTCTAATGCCTTTACTGAAAGAGCAAGAGAATACGGACTTCCTCAGCCAAAAGGTATGCTAATTCTGGGGGTTCCAGGCTGTGGTAAATCTTTAATTGCTAAAACAACTTCTCGTTTGTGGAGTTTACCGCTACTCCGTCTAGATATGGGTAGAGTTTACGATGGTTCTACCGTAGGGCGTTCTGAAGCAAACCTACGTAGCGCCTTGAAAACAGCCGAGTCAATTTCGCCCGTAATTCTGTTTATCGATGAGTTAGATAAAGCTTTTGCTGGAGGCGGAGGTTCGGGTGACTCTGATGGGGGTACTTCTGGACGCATATTTGGTTCTTTCTTGACCTGGATGCAAGAAAAAAAATCACCTGTGTTTGTAATGGCAACAGCCAATCGTGTGGAAAGATTACCTGGAGAGTTTCTACGCAAAGGAAGGTTCGATGAAATATTTTTTGTGGACTTACCTAATTCCGCCGAAAGAACAGATATTTTTAAAATTCACCTTGGTAAAAGGCGTTCTGAGATCAATCGTTTCGATCTAGAGCAGCTAACTAAGGTATCTGATGGTTTTTCTGGGGCAGAGATTGAGCAAGCAATCATCGCGGCAATGTATGATGCTTTTGCTCAAGACAGGGAGTTTACGCAGCTAGATATTATTGCTGCGATTAAAGCTACCCTACCGCTGTCTCGGACAATGACTGAGCAGGTAACAGCCCTAAGGGATTGGGCTGGGCAAAGAGCTAGACCTGCCTCAGCCTCCGTTGCTGAATATCAGCGACTGGAGTTTTAACAGGCTTTCTTCTGTGATTCCCTAAGATTTGCAGAAGCAGAGGCTAGCGATCGCTAGCAGTTCAGTAAAATAATTCGTCGCTCATTATGACGTAGGCGATTATTGATTTTAAAGTTGTTGTTTACTACTCTTCTACTGGAGGAAATCTTATGTCTCACTTTAGCACTTTACGCACCAAAATCAGCGATTCGGCAATTCTCGTAAATTCTCTTCGCGATCTTGGCATTAATGTTCAAACTAATGCCGACGTTCGTGGTTACAACGGTCAAAGACTTCGTGCTGACATCGTTGCCACATTAGAAGGCGAATATGACTTGGGTTGGTCAGAAAATAGCGATGGCACTTTTGACCTGATTGCTGACCTTTGGGGTGTAGCTAAAAAGCACAATCAAACTGAGCTAATCAACTCAATCAACCAAAAGTATGCTGTTAACAAAACCTTGTCTGAGGTTAAACAGCGTGGTCTACAGAATGCCAACGTTAAATTAGTTCTTCAGTAACAAGAATTAGATTTTAAGTTAAAGCGCGTTCCCAAGCCTGGGGTTGGCACTATTTAAAGTTGTGTCAACCCTTTTTTGATCGTTCAATAAGATGAATCGACATTAGCAAAAAGCTGATTAATTAGTCCTGATACTAAGGTTAAAACAATCGAGCCAAACACAGCAGGAAAGAAGCCAGCTATCGTCAAACCAGGAGTAAGGTAACTTACAAGACCTAAGGCGATCGCATTGACCACCAAAAGAAATAGTCCTAAAGTTAAGATTGTTAGTGGTAAAGTGAACAAGATAAGTATAGGTTTAACCACTGCATTTACTAAACCCAAAACTGCTGCTCCTACCATAGCCGAAGAGAAACCTACGATAGCAAACCCAGGCACGATAAATGCTGTAACGATTAAAGAAACAGCCGTCGCCAACCAAGTAAGCAAGAATTGCCACATTTTAGTTACCTGAAAGATTAATATTGATTATTTGATTCAATCTTAGTAAATTTAGACTGTTTATTTCCACCAACAGCAGTTCGGTATTCTCGGAAAACCATGGTGCAAAAGCTCTCATTGACGAAGTAGGTGTTTGGACTCTGTTGTTCTCAAGCTAATGTTGTAGATTACTGTCATCTAATGAAAATGATGGTTAGTTAACAGAAAATAATACATTGAAGAAAATTAGAGTCTAGATTGATCCTCAACTAGAGCGTCGCTGCACTAGATCAGTTTAGGTTCAATAATCGGATTTTTTCAATCAAAATATCAAGTTTTATTTAAACATTTCTCATCAGCATAGTCGTTAAACTAATAACAAGATGAGCTAAAATTTCTCTCAAAACACAGATCTACACATTAATAGCAGTAAATCACTAAAATATTTTCAACACCTTATCGATGGAATTTTTATCCGATACAGTAATCCTCTCACGCTTACAGTTCGCCGTTACTGCCATTTTTCATATGCTGTGGCCAATTTTAACTACAGGCATGGCAATCTACCTAATTGTCATAGAGGGGTTATGGCTTAAAACTCGTAATGAAAACTATTATTACCATGCTCGTTTTTGGTCAAAACTCTACGTTCTAAATTTTGGTATTGGAGTAGCTTCGGGACTCCCAATGGAATTTGAATTTGGCACAAACTGGGGCCCCTTCTCCCAGGCGGTAGGAGACTTTTTTGGCAGTGTCTTAGGCTTTGAAGCATCTATGGCATTTGCCCTGGAAGCTGGGTTTTTAGGTATTATGCTATTTGGCTGGGAACGAGTGCCGCCGATTATGCATTACTTTGCCACAATTATGGTAGCGGTAGGCGCAAACTTATCTATATTTTGGATCTTGAGTGCGAATTCTTGGCTGCAAACTCCTGCCGGGGGTCAGTTTGTTGACGGTCATTTTGTGGTTGGCGATTACTTTCAAGCAATTTTCAATCCTTTTATGCTAAATAGCGTCCTCCATATGTTCTTTGCAACTTTGGAAACTTCTTTATTTGTCATTGGCGGAATTAGTGCTTGGTATATTATCAACCAACGTCATGCCGAATTTTTTACTTTGTCTTTTAAAATTGTCTTGGCGATCGCGATCGCCGTTACTCCCCTACAGCTTTATATCGGACATTTAAGTGGGGAACAGGTGTATCATTACCAACCAACGAAACTAGCTGCAATGGAGGCTCAATGGGAAACTATTCCGGCTGGAGAATCCCCGTCTTGGAGTGCGATCGCCATACCTAATGACAAAGCAGAGCAAAACGATTGGGAAATTTCTATTCCTGGCTTGTTAAGCTACATCCTGGAAATCAAGCCACAATTATCAGAACCCGTTTTGGGCTTAAAAGAATATGCACCAGAAGATCGTCCACATCAGATTGGCTTAGTTTACTATGCTTTTAGAATCATGATTGCGATCGGATTTATCCTAGCGGGGTTGATGGCAGTTACTACCCTACAGTGGTTGCGGGGTAAACTTTCAGCCGAAAATATTACGCAACAACGTTGGTTACTAAGACTTTGGCTACTCGCTGCACCCTTGGGTTATGTCGCCGTTGAATGTGGCTGGATCGTACGCTGTGTCGGCAGACAACCCTGGATTGTCTATGGCGAAATTCGCACCGCTGATGGAGTTTCTCAAATACCTGCAAGCAATGTTTTGGCTTCTTTGACTGCTTTTACAGTCGTCTACAGCATCTTGTTTGTCTTTGCGCTTTATTTTGGTAGCCGTATTATCCGCCAGGGACCTAATTTAGATCTCCCCGTACCAGGAGAAACTTTTGATCCCGAATTAGACACCACTCCAGCCAAACACCTTCCTGATAGTCGTCCCGCCGAAGCACAACAGTAAATATCTAATAATCCTGTTTAAGCTAATAGCTATCAGCCTCCTTATTCTTTATTCTTCATCCTTTATTCCTCACAATATGGAAGCTTTAGATTATTTTCTCCCTCAAGTTTGGTTTGCCATATTAGCACTGTTTTTATTTTTGTACGTAATGTTAGATGGATTTGATTTGGGAGTAGGCATACTTTCGATTACTGCCTCTAATGAAGAGCGTCGGGGCATACTCATGACTAGTTTGGGCAATATTTGGGATGCTAATGAAACCTGGCTGGTTTTGATGGGTGGAGCTTTATTTGGAGCTTTTCCTCTGGCTTATGGCACGATCCTTCAGGCTTTGTATATCCCGATTACGGTCATGGTTTTTGGCTTAATTTTTCGTGCAGTTGCCTTTGAGTTTCGTGAATATGCAAATACTAAACTTTTCTGGAATATAGCCTTTGGTGGCGGTAGCTTTCTGGCTGCATTAGGACAAGGATTCGCTTTAGGAGCAATTCTACAGGGGATTACGGTTGATAGTGCTGGTCACTTTACTGGTGGAACTTGGGATTGGTTAACTTTGCGATCGCTTTTGGTTGCTTTAACTTTAATCCAAGGTTATGTACTAATTGGTTCAACCTATCTTATTTTAAAGACAGAGGGAGAGCTACAAACTACTCATAATTTGACTGCCAAAATTTCAGCAGTTACTACCTTTATCGGTGCGGTTTATTTAACAATCACTACCCCTATTTTTTCCGAGAGTGCTAGAACTAGACTATTTGAAGCACCTTTAGTCTATATTTTTGCCTTGATTCCTTTATTAGGAGCTTTGCTAATCTTTTTACTGCTCAAAAGTCTTTATTCAGAACAAGAAACACAACCATTTGTTTGGACTTTACTGTTGTTTTTATTATCTTTTATCGGATTGGGTTTAGTTGTATTTCCCTATATTATTCCCACGCAAATTACAATTTATCAGGCTGCTGCCAGTCCTAGTTCTCTGGTATTTATGATTGTTTTTATTGGTTTTTTGATTCCGATTATGCTGGCATATAATATTTACAATTATATTGTTTTCAAAGGTAAAGTCATCATCGAAGAAACTTAATTCAAGGCGATCGCTTTTACAGCTTTACTTTTTAATCATCAAATAAATATTGTTTTAACAATACCTACTTTTTAGTCTGGCTTTTTAGCTATGTTTTCTCAATTAAACAGGACATTTACTAATACTACTTGACGATTGTGGTTTACTTGATATATGTTGCTAAAGCTATTTCTAAAGTATTTATTAATCGATCTACATCGCCATCTGTAGCCGCAAAACAATTAGCAGGAGTAGTCTCAGGCTGGAAATTAATTAACTTTATTTGCCCTTCTCCAATACCAACTATAACTACCTCTAGTGCTGAGTCGTGACCATCAACAATACCCAATATTTCCTGTATTCTGCCTTTGGTATTGTGGTTCAATTGCACCAAGCTTTCTTGAGAACAAGCCACAAAATGTGGTGTAGGTTGAAGATCGATACCTAAAACATCGTTACTTTCTCCCCACTCTTGCTTTAATCCCCAGGCTAAAGCAGCGAGCTGTTGTTCATAATCGTTAACAAAAAAGTCTAATTGTGATCGCCACTTCTGTTGAGCTATTTCTGGTCGATTATTACCTAAATCAAACATAGTTAAACTATTTAATATCTTGATGTTTTATTGGCAGCCTACAAATAACCTAGTGAAATTTTCGGTCAAGGATAACTGCACCAATATTCATCGTCTGCCGATTGCTTACTAAAGTCAATACTTTGGCATCATTTGAGAATCAAAATTATGCTTAATTATGCTTAAAACTTAGGCTCAGACAACTAAGTATTAAACAAAAACTGTCTCAAAAACTATGTTTAACTATACTTCGCAATCCATACGAGCAAAAGTAACGGCATCAAATGCAAAAGCAAACATTAAGGGCATAGGGGATACTAACAAATAGCTAGCCAAAAGAGCAGTTAGGCTAATTATACCAGCAGAAAATAACCACTTTTGTTCGTTATGACTAAGACCTTTTTCGTTTTTAATAAGCCTCATTACTTTTTGAGGAATAGGCTCAGGCATGACACAGTTGGGAGGGAATGCCCAATAATGGTTATAGCGTTCCATAAATAAGTCTGTCCAACCATTGCGATCGCACCATTCTTGAATCCATTCGTCATGAAAGTGTTGCATAAGAAAATTTTGAAATACTTATTTGCCTAAAAAACTATGATGTAATAAATGTTTAAATATGAGTTGATTAATCACTGTTTATTTAGGTTAGCAAAAGCATTATTTTTTTAAAATACTTATTTCTCATACTTAACAAACCTTAAACGAAATTGATGCTTAAATAAATATTTGAAAAAACATAACTTGCAAGTAGAAAAAGTTCCAGATTATTTAAAACAGTTTCACAGCAACTTGTAACTACACAGAAATCAACCGTGAAGTAATCGAAAATTTGGCGATGCTTGTTTACTTACTGCGCTTTTCAATTAAGGCGATCGCTCTCCATATTTAACCAATCAATTCCAACAAAATTGCGCCCATCTCTTTACAACCTACTGCTTTCATTCCTGGGGACATAATATCTCCTGTACGATATCCCCGATCTAAAACTTGATTAACAGCCATTTCAATTTCGATTGCAGCATCAGGCTCATTTAAACCGTAGCGTAACATCATCGCGGCGCTAAGTACCTGAGCCAAAGGATTTGCTTTGTCTTGTCCCGCAATATCAGGGGCTGAACCATGTACAGGCTCAAATACTCCAGGTGTACCAGCAAGACCTAAACTAGCAGAGGGCAACATGCCGATACTGCCTGTCAGCATCGCAGCCGCGTCAGATAGAATGTCACCAAACAAATTACCTGTAACGATCGTATCAAATTGCTTAGGGGCGCGGACAAGCTGCATCGCTGCATTATCTACATATAAATGGCTCAACTCGACATCACTATAATCTTTTGCCATGATGGTAACGCGATCGCGCCATAGTTGCGACACATCCAGCACATTGGCTTTATCTACCGAACATAACTTGCCACTGCGTTTTTGAGCAGTTTCAAAACCAACTTGAGCAATGCGATCTATCTCGCTAACGCTATAGGCCATCGTATTGACCCCCCTTTGTTCTCCTGTCTTGGTTTTAAAAATACCTTTGGGCTGTCCAAAGTAGATTCCGCCAGTTAATTCACGCACTACCATAATATCCACCCCTGCAACTATTTCACGCTTGAGGGAAGAAGCATCAATCAGCTGAGGTAAAATAGTTGCAGGTCTAAGATTAGCAAATAGTCCGAGTCCTGCACGCATTGCTAATAGCCCTGTTTCGGGACGTTGCTGACGGGGCAAATTATCCCATTTATAGCCTCCAATTGCAGCTAATAACACGGCATCGCTGTGACGACAGGCAGTTAAAGTTGCTTCAGGTAGAGGTTCGCCCGTCTCATCTATGGCAGCACCGCCAATTAAGGCTTCGGTGAAGGTAAATTCCAGATCGTGTTTTGAGGCGATCGCCTTTAGCACCTCTACCGCTACGGAAATAATTTCGGGGCCAATACCATCTCCAGGAAGTAAAGTAATGCGGTGCTGTTTGGTCATGGTAGCTGTTTTGAATATTGATCAAGAAAATTTAATGACAGCTATCAATTTACCGCGGAATGCGGTCAGTCACAAGCCCTGCCGAATCTATGCTGGGAATGGCTAACTATTTTGCCACAACTCTCAATTAAAGCAATTTTTTTCGAAAAGTTACTATTTTTTTGCTGATTACAGTCTAAGCGAACTGCTGAATGTGCTAGCATATATTGCGACTACGGGATGTGGCGCAGCTTGGTAGCGCACTGCTTTCGGGAAGCAGGGGTCGGAGGTTCAAATCCTCTCATCCCGATTACAGTAATCGAATAACTAAATTCGATAATGCTTAACCTCCATTACTTTAGACTATTTTTGGCTTAACCGAGAAGTATTAAGCCGCATCTAATAATCCACTGTGTCTTAATAATGGTTCAGTTTCAGGTTCTCTGCCACGGAATGACTGAAACACTTCCATTGGGTGTAAGCTACCACCTAGAGACAGTACTGTCTCTTTAAAGCGTTTTCCGACTGATCTTACTGCATTTTCATCTTCTAAGCCAGCTTCTTCAAAAGCAGCAAAAGCATCTGCACTTAATACTTCTGCCCATTTATAGCTGTAATATCCCGCTGCATATCCACCAGCAAAAATATGTCCAAAAGAACAGAGAAAGTTATCTTCAGTAATAGGTTGCAACACGCTAGTAGTTTTTGCCAAGCGATCGCGTACATCGTTAGGAGTTTCGTTGCCTCCTGGCTCATAATTAGAGTGGAGTTCCATATCTAACATCCCAAAATGTAGTTGACGCAGCATTGCCGAACCACTCATATAGTTTTTCGCAGCAACTAGCTTTTGATAATATTCCTCGGGAAGCGTTTCGCCAGTTTGATAGTGTTTTGCCATGCCAAAAAGAGTGGGGCGATCATAACACCAGTTTTCCATAAACTGACTTGGTAATTCTACCGCATCCCATTCTACGTTGTTAATCCCTGCTGCACCAGGATAGTCGATCGTAGTCAACATATGTTGTAGACCATGACCAAATTCATGAAACAAGGTGGTTACTTCCCCAAAAGTCATTAAGCTAGGCTTATTATCTACAGGAGGAGTTTGGTTACAGGTCAAATAAGCAACTGGAAGACGAGTTTCGGTTTTACCCTCAACGGTCATTTTTGCTCTACCGATGCAGTCATTCATCCACGCACCACCACGCTTTTCGGCGGGACGAGAATAAGGATCGAGATAAAAGAAAGCGATCGCATCTCCCTTTTCATCAGCAATTTGAAAATATCTCACATCTTCGTGCCATACGGGTGCTTCTCCATCCGCAGCAGTAATTGTTACCCCAAAGATACGGTTTGCTAAACCAAATAAACCGTCTAAAACTTTTGGCAAAGAAAAATAAGGGCGTAATTCTTCTTCATTAAAGTCAAATTTAGCCTCACGCTGTTTTTCTGCCCAATAAGTAATGTCCCAGTTTTTAAGATCGTCTTGTCCTGCAAAAGCTTTTAACTCTTCAAATTCTTTAACCGCTGCATCATAACTCGCACCGCGTAAATCATCCTGTAGCTTTTGTACTGCTGCAACATCAGGTGCCATTTTACGGGCTAAACTTAACTCAGCGAAGTTTGCAAAACCCAGAATATTGGCTTTTTCCTTTCTTAATTCTAAAATGCGATCAATATTACCACGATTGTCCCATTCCCCATCAGAAGCACGAGAGAGAAAAGCTTTATATAGTTTTTCCCGCAATTTACCATTAGTAGCGTATTTCATAAAGGGAACATAGCTGGGATAATCCAACGTAACTACCCAAGGACCATTTTCAGATGTAGCATCTTCATTTCCTTCCGCTTTAGCAGTTTGCGCCATCAAGCCTAATGCACTCGGAGGTAAACCCTCTACATCTTTTTTATCAGTTAGCTTCAATTTAAAAGCCTTAGTCGCATCAAGAACATTATTAGAAAATTTAGTCGCAAGTTCCGCTGACTCTAATTGAATCTGATTAAACCTATCTTTGGCTTCCCCTTCTAAACCAACTCCAGACAATTCAAAATCACGAATAGAAGATTCAACAATCCGCTTTTGTGCAGGTTCAAGTTTATCCCACTCTGCACCTTCTTTAATTCCCTTGAATGCTTCGTATAAAGGCTTGCTTTGACTCAGCTTATTATAGAATTTGACGATCTCTGGCTGCATACTTTCATAAGCTTCGCGCATCTCAGGACTATTCTTGACACTCATCAAATGTCCGACAATGCCCCAACTCCAGCCTAAACGTTCTTCAATTGCTGTCAGGGGTTCAACTAAACCAGACCAAGTAGGAGTTACATTGTTCTCTAAATTACTAACTTCTTCATCTAATTCTTTTAATAGTTGCGTCATTGCTGGAACAACTTGTTCCGCTTTGATTTCGTTGAAGGGTGGTAGTCCCTTGCCAATTAATAAGGGATTTTTGGTAATAGTTGCGTCTGTCATGTAAATAGATAATTGCAAATTGATAGTTATATCTATTTACCCTAACGTTTTATCAGTATGTGTTGCAGCAGTGCGCAGGTTGGGATTACCGAAAACAGTCAATTATAAATTTTGGAAAAATTCTAAGATAGATTACTTGTTATATGAAGTCCGCTTAATTTGTTCTAAAATAATAGAATCTATTAATGTGACTTGGATCAATGCCAAAATTACTGACTTTGAAACCTCATCTGAGTTCAGATAAACTAAAACAACGATATCGAAACAGTTGTGACCCAGTTGAACGTTCTCATGATCAAATAATCTGGCTTTTAGCTAATGGCAAGACTGTTCGAGAAGTCAGTAAGATTACGAGCTATACTACAAAATAGATTTATCAGTTAGTTAGTCGCTACAATCATTTAGAAGAGTCAGGATTAGGCGATCGCCGACATCAAAATCGAGGAAAAGAGCCTCTGCTAGATGATTTACAACTAGCTTATTTATGGCAAAGATTCCATAGACCACCACCCGATGGTGGTCTATGGAATAGTCGTAAAGTAGCGGATTGGATGAGTGAGTTGTTAGAGCGTCGAGTCAGCAAACAAAGAGGATGGGAATATCTCACAAAGTCGAAAATCTGCCCATACCAACTCATTTTTGCTGTTTCTAAATCCTTGTTCTATATAGGCTCTTACTTTGTAAGACGAAAAATCACCTAAAAGGAGTAAAGCCCGAACAACAATTGCAGTGGCACTATGACTATTATTATATATATGGACTAATTGAACGGAATTTAGTACGAGATCTGACCAAGTATTTTGCCAAAGCCAAGCCAAGCCAAGCATATCCGAAGAGCGATCGCCTTTATTACCGTGTCAGTAGGGCGATTATTTTTTTAAAATAATTATGTGGCTTTGATATCGTCCAAAATCAATACAGTCAAATTTGACATATTTCTCAAACCCATGTCGTTAGTAAGAAAAAAATCTGCACCGTTTTGTATGGATGTTGCTATTTGAATTGCATCTGGAGTTCTCAAATTTTTAGTGGCGCGAAGTTCAGCAGCAAGTTTTGCAATCTCAGAAGATACAGAAAAAACTGTTAGATAGTCCTGATTTTAAAGAATATCTTGATACTGTCTAGCTAATTTAACATTACCATTTCTCAATGGATGTACTAGTACTTCGGTCAACGTCAGTGTTGATGTGATAACTCGAAATTCTCCTCTATTTACTGAACTAAAAAATTCGCGAACTGTCGTGATGTATTTTGGGTTTTGTTCGATAAAGTAAATTAGGTAATTTCTGGTAAAGAAGATACCCACTAGATTAAGATGAAAGAAATAGTGAGCAAGAGGAAGAAAACTGAAGTTCAAAACTAGAAATACATCCTTAACTCCGTCCCAAATCGAA
>JBHJNW010000109.1:0-28009 GCA_050330395.1 Pleurocapsa sp. | reverse complement strand
CGCAAAAATCGTCAACCGAACAAAATAATTCTTCTAAACTGAACATAGGGCAGGTTTGCTGAATTTGTCGTTATTTTCAGCTTACTACCTGTCCCTTTTCTTATCCCGAACTCACGTTATGTAATAAGATTATCAGCGGAGAAATTCCTCCATTGACCCAGGAAGAAAATGAATAAGAGCAAATCATTATTAGAATATATAAATATAGTAAATGTCTATAAAGCTAAAAGCTAAGAACTAAAAGCTAAAGACCAATTAATTTGCCTTTTCAACAGATAAATAAAATATCCAACATGACTACAGCAGCCACAGCAACAACAGAACAGTTAAAAAGCGCGATCGCAACTTACAAAGACAGGGTAGACTACTTAGAAATTCGCGTCGAGCAAAGCGAGTCCACAGGGCTTTCCTTTCGCGGTAAACAGTTAGACTCGGTGGATCGTAGTTTTTCTTTAGGAGGCGGAATACGTGCTTGTCACAATGGTGGCTGGAGTTTTGTGACCTTTAATGGTTTAAAAGAGCTTAATGAAAGAATTGAAGAGGCAATTTCGCAAGCGAAGCTAGTAGGCAAAGAACAAACGCAACTAGCAACAGTTGAACCTATAGAAGATTATGTCTCAGAAGAAATTAAACGCGATCCCCGTAAAGTTTCTCTCCAGGATAAACGGAAACTGTTAGAAGCTTATAATCAAATCTTGTTAGATTTCGATCCTCGTATCCAAACTACCATGGCGAGTATCGGCGATCGCTTTGCCACCAAAACTTTTATTAATTCGACTGGTAGCTGTATTGTTCAGGAAAGGTTAGATGTTAATGGACGCTTTGCGGCGATCGCCAAAGGTGAAGATGGGATAGTGCGTCAGGGTTTTGAGTCTGTTCATTCCCGCAATGACTTTGATGCTTTAGTCGGTATTGAAGACCGGGTTAGAGGCGCAGCCGAGCGAGCAGTCAGGCAATTAGAAGCAAAATCAGTTAAAGGTGGTCAGTATACGGTAATTCTCGATCCTTACCTCGCTGGTGTGTTTATTCACGAGGCTTTCGGACATCTATCAGAAGCTGATTTTGTCTATGAAAATCCTAAAATGCAAGAATTACTTACTTTAGGTAAGCCAATGGGTATCAAGCAGCTAAACGTAGTAGATGATGCCACGCTGGAGAATCTGCCAGGCTCAATGAAATATGATGATGAAGGTGTACCAGGGCAACGCAAATATCTCATTAAAAACGGTGTTTTAACCCAGCGTCTCCACTCCCTAGAAACAGCAGGTAAAATGCAGGAAATCCCCACAGGTAACGCGAGAGCAATTCGCGCCAGCTATCCCCCCATAGTGCGCATGACTAATACCGCTATTGAACCAGGTGATACATCTTTAGAACAAATGTTTGAGGGAATTGAAGAAGGTGTCTATGCCGTCAGAATGCTCGGCGGACAAACCAATGGCGAAATGTTTACCTTTGCAGCAGCAGAAGGCTATATGATTCGTGATGGTAGAATTGCCGAACCCGTAAGCGATGTAACTCTATCAGGAAACGTATTTCAAACTCTCCAGGATATAGATGCAATTAGTAGCGATACTCTCTATACTAACGGTGGCTGTGGCAAAGGGGGACAAATGCCCTTACCTGTAAGCGTTGGTGGTCCTCACATTCGGATTAGAAACGTTGTGGTTGGTGGCAAATAAGCTTGAGCAAACATTTTGGTGACTAGATAAAGCACTCAATATTTGCGATCGCCGCAACACTAATAATGTTGGGTGCCACAATATTTCATCAGCAGGCATACACGCTCCAAATCGCTTCATCCTTTGAGGTAAATCGCCTATAATTCTTAATATTATCAATTCCCCAAAGTATTTGGACTATGGACAATTCAAACAACCGCATCATTATTTTCGACACCACCTTACGAGATGGAGAACAGTCTCCAGGCGCGACTCTCAACGTGGAAGAAAAACTAGAAATTGCCCATTCTCTATCAAGACTGGGAGTTGATGTAATTGAAGCGGGATTTGCTTTTGCCAGCCCTGGAGACTTTGAAGCGGTACAAAAAATTGCCCACCAGGTGGGTACAGAAAACGGCCCCGTGATTTGTAGTCTAGCTAGAGCAATTAAAGCTGATATCAAGGCTGCTGCTGAAGCTTTAAAGCCTGCTGCCAAAGGACGAATTCATACTTTTATTTCTACTTCTGATATTCATTTAGAGTATCAGCTCAAAAAATCTCGTGCCGAAGTTTTAGACATTGCTCAAGAAATGGTAGCTTACGCTAAGTCCTTTATGGACGATGTGGAGTTTTCACCAATGGACGCGGTGCGAACAGATTCTGAATATCTTTATCAAGTATTAGAAGCAGCGATCGCGGCGGGGGCAACGACAGTTAATATTCCTGATACAGTTGGCTACACTACTCCCACTGAATTTGGAGCGTTAATCAAAGGTATTTGTCATAACGTACCCAATATAGACCAAGCTGTGGTTTCGGTTCATGGTCATAATGACCTTGGCTTGGCGGTAGCGAACTTTTTAGAAGCTGTCAAAAATGGTGCCAGACAGTTGGAATGTACCATTAATGGCATTGGTGAACGAGCAGGTAACGCGGCGCTAGAGGAGCTAGTTATGGCACTTCATGTACGCCGTCAGTATTTTAATCCTTTTTTGGGTAAACCCGCAGAATCAACTGAACCTCTAACCAACATTGATACTAGGCAAATTTATAAGACTTCTCGTCTGGTTTCTAATCGTACAGGGGTGATGGTTCAACCCAACAAAGCAATTGTTGGTGCGAATGCTTTTGCTCATGAGTCGGGAATTCACCAAGATGGGGTACTCAAAAACAAGCTGACTTATGAGATTATGGATGCTCAGTCTATTGGCTTGACCGATAATCAGCAGATTATTTTGGGCAAACATTCTGGTCGCAATGCTTTCCGCACTCGCTTAAGTGAATTGGGTTTTGAACTATCCGAAACTGACCTCAACAAAGCTTTTGTACGCTTTAAAGAAGTTGCGGATAAGAAAAAAGAAATTAGTGATTGGGATATTGAGGCAATTGTTAGCGATGAAATCAGACAGCCTCCCGAACTATTCCGTTTAGAGTTGGTACAAATATCTTGTGGAGATCGCTCTCAACCCACAGCTACTGTCACTATCCGTACTCCTGAAGGAGAAGAGTTAACCGATGCAGCAATTGGTACAGGACCAGTTGACGCTATATACAAAGCGATTAATCGGGTTACCAATATTCCGAATGAACTGATTGAATTTTCTGTTCAGTCGGTAACGGCGGGAATTGACGCGATTGGAGAAGTTACCATTCGCTTACGTTATCAGGATCGCGTTTATTCTGGTCGTGCAGCCAATACTGATATTATCGTCGCTTCTGCTAGAGCTTATATCAAAGCTTTAAACCGTCTTTATGCTGCTTTACAAGAATCTGAAAAAATAGCTTCCCAAGTAGCTATTTAGTAGTTAGATATTTTGGATATTAATGATTAAGCGATCGCTTGGCAATTTGGGAGGCGATCGCTTTTTTGCTTTGGCTGATTAACTGTTGGCAAACTAAACCTTGCTTATTTCAGCAGGTTCTAAACTATTGCTGTGCGATTTTGCCTCCTGTTTTTGAATCCATAAAGACGTACAGGGGATTTTACTCTTGTCGCATCGATGAGCATATTTTCTCGCTACTTCGGTTACTTCTTTAAGTAATCCTTGGCTAAGAGTTGTCGGTTCTAGTCCTAAATCAATAAAACGCTGGTTTTTAACAAATAGTTCGTTCTCTACTGCTTCATTACGAGGATTTTCCAGATAGGCGATGTCTCCCCCGGTCATTTCGGAAACCATTTTGGCAAGATCGATCACCCGATGAGTTTCCGTCATTTGGTTGAGAATTCTGACTCGTTCACCCCGACTGGGTGGATTGGCGATCGCCAACTGTACGCAGCGAACTGTATCTTTAATATGAATAAAGGCACGAGTTTGACCTCCAGTACCATGAACTGTCAAAGGATAGCCAATGGCAGCCTGCATCAAAAAGCGATTGAGAACTGTCCCGTAGTCTCCATCATAGTCAAAGCGATTGACTAACTTCTCGTCCATTAAAGTTTCAGGAGTGTTAGTTCCCCAAACAATGCCTTGATGCAGATCGGTGACGCGAATACCGTCGTTTTTATTGTAGTAGTAGAAAAATAGCTGATCCTGGGTTTTGGTCATGTGATAGACGCTACCAGGGTTAGCAGGATAAAGAATTTCTTGCTGAATGCGATCGCCATTGTCGGTCACAACTTCTACGTCTAGATAGCCTTCAGGAATTTTCATGCCGGCTGTACCATAACCATAGACTCCCATTGTACCTAGATGCACTAGGTGAATATCCAAGCCAGATTCAACAATGGCACAAAGTAAATTGTTAGTGGCGTTGAGGTTATTGTTAACCGTATATCGCTTGTGCTTTGAAGACTTCATTGAATAGGGCGCAGCACGTTGTTCGGCAAAGTGAACGATCGCATCGGGTTTTTCTGCCAAAATTAGATTAAGCAGGCGATCATATTCTTCGGCAATATCTATATTGTGAAATTTAATTTCTTTACCTGTAACTTTTTTCCAGGTATTTAGCCTTTGCCCAATAGGTGCGATGGGGGTCAAAGAACTAACTTCCAGTTCGTTGTCTATATTTCGTCTTGATAAATTATCGACAATAATGACTTCAAAGTCGAGATTCGATAAGTGCAGTGAGGTAGGCCAGCCACAAAAACCGTCTCCACCCAAAATGATAACTTTCATATTTTACTCCCAACTATAAAACTCATAATCAAACGACCACATTTAAGTTAAATCGTTATAAATAGCAACTTCAATTATTTAAGCAAACTTTATGCCTTTATTTCCTCTTTTACGCGGGAATTGTGTCGGGGTATACAAGATCGAGATTCAAAGAAGCAATTATCGTGGTTTCTCAAAATATTCTTCAGACAAAGCTGATATCCAAATCCAGTAAAGTGAGCTATTGGCATAGTAGCGATCGCCACTGTACACCAAAACCAGCGACTAGTAAAACCAGGCATTGATTCTGTAGAGCCGCTCCAAAATTCTTTGGCAAAATTACGGTGATATTTCCAAGTTACTCTCGCTGCTTCTATCGCGATGAGACAGATTCCCAACAAAATTAGCGGTATCGTGTGTAACAAGCCATTTAGTATTGTTAAATCAGCGATCACAGCTATAGTTAACAACATTACGCCAAAAAAAGGAATTTTGTTTCTCAGGGGTAATTTATCAGCATATCTAGCCGACATAATGCAGCTACCACGACCATACTTGACATATTGTCGCCACAATCTTAATAAATTGGGACGAGGATAATACCAAACTTTAATTTTTGAGCTGATATAGATCGCGTGATCGCCTTGAGTTTTCAACAAGCGAAAATTTAGCTCGGAATCTTCTTTGCGAGTAACTTCATAGCCACCAACCTCAGCTAACACTGATCGCCAAAAACAGCCTAAGAAAACTGTTTCTGCATAGCCATTGTAGTTAGGATCGCGATATTTCGCGCCTCCACTACCCAGCAAGCTTCTAGAAGCCAAAGCAACTCCCGCCTGAAAAGTATTGGCGGCAATAAATCGTTGTGCGCCTCCGACATTAACCGCCTGAGAACTTTGTAAAGCTTCTACACACTGTTCTATATAATCTGAGGCATAATTACAATGAGCATCGGCTCTTAAAAAAATTTCTCCTTGACAGGCTTCTAGAGCAATATTAAGAGCTGCTGATTGAATACGTCGCGGGTTTTCTAATAGTTTTATTCGAGGATGGATACGAGATAAACCGATAACTTTTTCCTGTGTTCCGTCTGTACTTAACCCATCTACAATCAGTATTTCCAGTACATTAGAATAATCAGAAGCCAAAAACTTAATTACAACTGTCTCAATGTTGTCTACTTCATTGTAGGTGGGAATTATAATTGAAACAGAAGGATTTTTACTCACACTCATGTCGGTTTTGGTCTAGGTTAGTTGTATATTTACATTATTAGGTGAATTTATCGTCAAATGACGCAAAATATAGTTCAAACCGACGAATTATTTGACCGCGGAAGGCGGCGGGGCATATAAACTGCGCGGGAAACCCACGCAGTTTATATGCCCCTTGTCAACGCAGGCACCGTCGTTCTACAAGTCCGCGTCGCCTGGGGTCTCCCCAGGCGTTTATGACGGACGCGGCGGTGTAACGTTGACTTTATTAGGTTGAGATAGCTCAATTAGAACTAACCATGCTTGTTGTCTAATCCCTGGCATTTTTAGCACAATAGCATCAATAAATTCGCAGCAGCGTAATAAAGTTTTAAATCCTGGTTTGCCCGCTACGAAACAAGCAGCCAGAGAAGTTAGATAAAAGTAGCGAATCTTGGTCTGTTGGAAGCTACGCGAGAGCGTCTGTAAATCCTTTTCTAGCAAAGGATGCTCATCTTCTGTCCGAATCGTCGGTGTCAGGCGACGATAGAGGTTAATCAAAAAATTATGTCCTAAGGGTTCTAGAAATACCGCTTTGCCATTTGGTTGGAGAGTTTTGACAATAGAACTGGTGGCTAAATCTAAATCTAGATGGTGTAGTATACCCGAACCGCAAATTAAGTCATAAGAACCTTCGGCAAACTCTAAATGTTCGGCATTCATGACTTTAAATTCAATATTGCCATCAATATTGTCGGCGACTGCTTGCTGTTGAGCGGCTTCAATAGCAACTGGTGAGATATCAATTCCCGTAACCAATTTTGCCTGATTTTTCGCTAGTTTAAAAGCGCAGCTGCCTTTGCCGCAGCCATATTCAATCACCTTAGCATCTTTACTGTTGTCTAACAGCTTTTGCTGGTAAGCTTTGGTGATTGAATCGGTAATACTATAAAACTTACTTACTTTTTGCCGACGTATACTTTCGTCACTGTAACGAACGTCATGAAACTGCTGTTCTCGTTCAACTCTCTCGTTAATTTTGCTCATGAATATTTAGCCTTAATAGTTATTTTGTCAGACTCATCGAGCGGTCATAGATTAACCTGTTTATGTATCGACTATTAATTGGTTGAACTAGGACGACCTAAAGTAACAATGCAGCACGAATAAAATCGGGTATCAGCTAGGGGAATTGGAGATGAAATATTCATGGTTATGCATGGTATTACGTTTTTAATAGTCACCTAAGGGAATTTATCGCTATTTTTGTAAAAAACTCAATAAGATAGGTTTTCGCGATCGCCAACTGAACTTTTGAGGCGAGAGTTGGGATTAATTTTATGTCGGATTAAAATTGCCTTTGGCCCGATTAACGCTACTAGCAAATGCTTGGCGTAACCGATTAGCACTAGCCTTAAAGATATTAGCGCATTGTAGACAATATTTAATTTATTTTGCCGAATTTTCAAAGCTTCTCCAGCTCGAATTGATATACTTGCTAAGCTTTCGGATATTCCTCCCATACTCATAGAAGCTAAAACACTGTTGGTAAAAACAAACTTTACTAATTTACTATGATACGCTCGAAAAATTAAATCATAATCACCACAAATTCGCAACTTTGGATCGAAATAACCGATTGTTTCATAAACGCTTTTAGTGGCAAAAGTAGCAGGATGATTAATCGGCATTCCCCAATTAATTCTGCGCTTTAAATCTGTTTGGTTTCGTTGCTGGATAAATTCAATGTCAGCCTGAGTATCGAAACGGCTCATAGCTCCAGTAATAATTAAACATTCACTGATTTGATTGAGTAAATATAGTTCAGCCACTTCTTGTAAAGCATTTAGGCTGTATAAATCACCACTATTTAAGATACCAATAATTTTGCCTTTAGCTAGTTTGATGCCTTTATTCATCGCATCATAAATACCGCGATCGCTTTCACTAACCCAGTAATTAAGATATGATTCATACTGCTTAATTATCTCTACCGTCCCATCAGTTGAACCACCATCTATAAGTATATATTCTATGTTTTTATAAGACTGATTAATTACTGACTGTATAGTTGGCTCTAAAGATTTTTTACCGTTAAAAACTACTGTAATCAACGAAATCAGAGGATTTGCCTGAGAATAGCGATCGCCTTCTAGATTGTTTGTTTGTTTCATTAAAGTATTAGATAAATATTAACCAACGGCTTTTTTAGCTCAGATATTTAAAAGCAAGTTTTAACTTAGTCGGCGAGTAGGTTTTTCTTTGATCTTAACGTCTTCGGTAAAATTATCTATAGCCACTTCTATGTAGTCAATAATTGTCGAGTTATATATCTGGTCATTCAAATAATGAAACTCGCTTTTTCCTAAACTAATATCATACAAATAATAGTTAAAATACATAATTTTTATAGTAAAGATCAAAACTAAAATTGGTTTTTTAAATATTTTCCACTGGTGATCAATCGCAAAATAGTAAAACAAGCCACCAAAAGGAAAAAGTAGAAAGGCAACTCGGTTAGAAAACATATCTATATCTTTTCCGAGATACATTAAAACGTAAAAAATTGGATATAAAAAATAAATTAATCTTTCTTTAGCAGTCTTAAAGTTTTGATTTTTAACCAAAACAAAAATAATGATTAAAATCAACAAATGTTCGATTAAAGGAACGATAAAGCTAGATTCATTAACTATTTCTCTAGCATAGTAGGCAGTTTTTCCGACAATGAGCATAGAATAGTCACCAGGCAATAAGCCAGCGACACGCTCGGATAAATTTACCACCAAATCACTACTAAAAGGTAAGGCAACTCCTAAAGCAACCATCAATACTACGACTACTTTGTTTTTTAATAAGCGAACCTTATCGTACAACAGCAAAAAAGGCAAATAAATTAGATTTGCCAGATGAGCAAGCAAGCTAAGTACATAAAGCCCCCACATTACAGGTTTTCGATCAATGTTGATAATAGCTATCAGAAAGATTAAGTTGGCAAAATACTGTCTAACTAAAAAACCTTGAAACCCGATATAAATAGGATTAGAAACAATAAATAGCAGCAGTAGACCATAATTTCGGGAGGAAAACCCTTTGGCAATGACAAAGAAAGTTAAGGCGTTAGCTAAGAATGACCAGAAAAAAACAAAAGCATAGTTAGAGCCGTTTGAAAGTATATAGATTGGATAACTAACTAACCAAAGCAAGCATTCTATTCCCAGCGCTCCCGAGATTTCAAAGGGATTTTTGGTAGCCAAATTACCGTAATTGTCAACGTACACAGCTAAGTCAGAAATAATATCTGCCGATGAGACAAAAATCGTAATTGTCAAGATTACTAAGAGAGTGACAACGACGTTGAGTTTACTTCGGGATTTTTGGTTCAGATGAATAAAGAAAATTAGCGGAAAAATGCCTAATATGGGAATAAAAACCCATAAAGCCAAACCCAAAAATAAAACAACGGCTTTGTCGTTTTTATGGCTTGATATATCTTGGCTGTAATTATTAGCTAGTTTAAGTTGCATTTTGCTCGACTAAAATTTCTTGAAAAAGTTGGCGGTATCGATCGCTTTGAATAGGAATAGTAAATTCCTGGATTACTTTGGCTCTGGCAGATTCGGATAACTGTTGCCAACGCTGGGGACTTTCTAGAATCCAAGCAATTCCTCTGGCTAAGTCTTGGGGATCGAAAGCTGTGGCTAGATAACCATTTTGTTGACTATCGATAATATCTTTGAGACCAGTTGTATTAAATGCTACCACAGGCGTGCCGCAAGCCAAGGCTTCAGAAGCCGTTTGTCCAAAAGCTTCTTGAGTCGAAGGTACTACCATGACTTGAGCAGCAGCATAGGCAATGGCAAGGGAAATATCATCATGGAGATAGCCTAAATAATGAGTCTTAAAACCTAAATCGACTGATTCAGCGGGTTGAGATGAACCATATACTAGTAATTCAACCCGCTCTGGTGAGATAGATAACTTTAAGTGCTGTAAAGCAGTTTGTAAAAGCTGAAAACCTTTGCGCGGATCGCTAGTACCACCCATTGCCCCAAATAAGATTATTTGCTTGTTTAACGGCAAATTTAACAGCTTTTTGGCAAGCTGTTGATCAATTGGCTGATATTTATGAATATCTAAACCATTGGGAATTACTTTGATAGTTAAGTTTTGAAACAGTGAACTAGCTTTGGCGCAACTGGCTAACCATTTGCTAGGAGTAACGATAGTTAAGTTAAGATTTTGCCAGGCTTTGGCTTTACGTTGCCAAAGCCAGCGAGAAAAATCCCAGGTGCGATCGTGACGCGAAGCTAAGGCGCGTTTTGGGTCAGAAGATTCTGTCCCAAAAACCGCCGCTAATCCTTTAGGGCTTTTGAGTAGGGGACATTGACCACAAGACTGCTGATAGCGATCGCACTGTTGGCTGTAGTGGCAGCCTCCCGTAAATGGCCACATATCATGAAGAGTCCAGACGAGAGGGCGGTTAAATTTAGCCATAGTTTCGACTGGAAAATAGCCACCACAGATCCAGTGGAGATGAATTAGATCGGGGTTTAAAGTTTGAATTTGAGCATTGATGCGACTAGGCAGCCATTGGCAAGAATAAATATTCGGCGTGCGATCGCGCTGAGGATAAAACAACAGCGGTAGGGCATCCAATGTTGGTCTAGTAATGGCTAAACCTTTAAGTAGTTTGTTGGTTGCGCCAATCACCTGAGGGTTATCGCTCATTTTTCTTTGGACTAGCATTTGAGCATCAACACCGGCTGCGATCAATCCTTGATGCAAACGATAGGCCGCGCGTGGTGCGCCGCCGATCAAATCACTGGTGCTTAGGCTCAGAACTTTCACAAAATTTTCACAAATTAGGTAGCTAATGGAATGAGACTATCAATAATTAGTCATGCTTAGCAATACTTAGAGCCATTTTCTTAAGGGAGTTTGGCGCAGCAAGATTTTGACTGCTCTTTTAGTATTAGCAACTGGATTGATACCGTATAGAGTCTTTTGTGTAAAGCGATCGGCTCTACTGTCTCTAATCATAAAAGGTGGATGTTGGAGCGGAAATTCAATTGGCTTGGTTGGTAAATTAGCAAAAACATTTTTTTTGGTTGTATGAGTTGATTGAGCATCAAAACCGATGTTAGAGATCAGGTTGTGATTGGCTAAAATACTCAGATAATTTTGCATCCAACAGGAAAACGTCCAGCGAATTGCCCAACTGTCGATTTGTCCTTCGTAAGTCGATTGAAATAAATAATCCCAAAACTTGACCGCACCATTATCTAGCAAAATATCTTCTAACCAACCTGCTTCTTTTACTGTTGTCCATAGTCTCATCTCAAAGTCAAAATCTCGCCAAGCTCTGCGCCAACTTGCCCAACCCCAGCAGAGATTATAACGAGAGAAATAGTAGCTATCATTAGTTCTAGTTCTCCCTAATTGAACGTTTTGTCCTGAGATGACGGCGATGCGGTTATCGTAGCGATAGCGGTCTAAAAGCTGTTCGCAGAAGGGAAAAAAGGTCGGATCTGGTAGACAATCGTCCTCTAAAATAATTGCTTCTTCTACCAGTTCAAACACCCAATTTAATCCGCTAGCAACCCTTTTAGCACAGCCGAGATTAACCTCGGAATAATTAGTTAACACTTCGCATTCCCAATCAACTGAATCAATAATTGCCCGTGCTGCCTGGCATTGATCCGCTTCTTCTGGGCGATTAATTCTCGCACCATCAGCAACTACTAAAAGTTTGGCTGGTTGCGCCTGACGAATTACCTCAAATACTTTTTGGGTAGTATCTGGTCGATTAAAAATTAAGAAGGCAACGGGGGTTTTCATCCAACACAATACTTAAATCGATCAATGAGTAAGCTTGGCAGCAGAAAAGTGAGTATTTAGCTAAAAGTTGAGGATTGTTGTGCAAAGCCTTGAATACCTATAGATTCCCAGGGAATCGCTAGCAACTGAAGTCCCTCGACTAGAGGGCAATCATTTTTGAGTTTAAAATCTTGTGGCTGAATCTGATTGAGATCTTGTGGGAGAGAGTTTACAAATGGTGGTTCGGCAATTACAGAATGAAGATCGAAGCCAGCAGCCTGCCATTGTTGAAAATCTCCTTCAGGGGTAATGGCTTTGGTAGTTTCAGCTAGGTTTAAACCATCGGTGTGCCAGTATAAATTAAAATCGCTGCTGATGATCAAATCAGGTTGCCAATTTTTGTTGCTATCCCAAAGCTTGGCTTGCAACCTGTCATAGACAACAATATTGCGAGAGAACTGATTATTCCTCATATATTCATCTTGAGGTGATACTTGAATTTGGTTTTCTGTTCCACCAATAAAGATATTGTTTTCAATTTGGTTGTCTCTGCCACCATGAATCATCACTCCACCCAGGACAGTACCGATCACAATATTACCGTAAACTAGCGTATCACTACTGTAGTCATCGAGATAAATGCCCCAGGTAAAGTGTGGTGAAACAATTTTTCCCCCCTGGGTAGTTTTCATGCCAACTACATTCCGAATAAAGTTAAAGCGAATAATATTGCCACTAGCCTGTTTGTCTCGTCCTAAGGCTTCTATTGCTCCTGTGTCACTGGTTTCTAAATTAGTATTGATAATTTCATTAAACTCAATTATGTTGTGGTGAGAATAGCGATCGCCATCGAGAGATTTAAGGGATATCCCATAGCGAGGTAGATTACTAATCTGGTTATGAGTAATCTGATTACCACTACCAGTAATGAGGTAAATTCCCGCTACGTGCTTGTAAACTTTGCCACAGTCATCAATTTGATTGGCGGCGATCGTATTATTTAATGGCTGAGTCGTCTTGTTCCCCCAAAGCACAACTCCTCCTTGACCCAACTTAGTTAAATTATTGTGGACTAAGTAGTTTTCGGCACTACTTTCTTGCAAGCGAATTCCGTAACCACCTAGTAACCTAAAATGACAGTTTTCAATGACACATCGTCGCGCTGCTGATAACCAGATAGCTGCATCTGCGGGAAAGTAATAGTTATCTGCCAGAGTATATTTGGTATCTGTAAAGGTCAAACCGACAAAGTGAATGTTTTCGACATATTTTGCTTGAGCGCGATCGCCTTTCAAAACGATGAGTCGCTCTAATTTTGGGGCGACGACATTTACGTCATGGGGAAAATTGCGACTATTAGGATAGTAATGTAAGTCTCCAGTAGCACGATCTAAATACCACTCGTTCGGACTATCGAAAGCTTCACGGGTATTAGCAATATAAAAGCGATTTCCTGGCAAGAGATTTTGTTGAGAGTTGACCTCAATAGTGTGTGACTGACTATCTACTTTGGTTACTGGCAAAATCGCGTTGACCCAGCCGCGATCGGGAAAAATGTGTACTTCTGCTCCCTGCCAGCTTTGCCACTGCGGAAATTGATTAGCCGCAGTGGCAATACGAGTACGTAAACTTGTTTCAGGAAATATGGTTAAATCTCGTCCTTTGGCCTGCTCAAATGTTTCGGCGTGAACGACAATCAGACTTTTTCCTAGTTGGGGTTGCTTAATTTCAGTCTGGCTGTTGAGCGAGCCGATCCGCACTGCTGTGTTAGGGTTCCAATCGGGATCGCTGGTAAGACAAAAAGCGTCCAAGGCTAAACCACCACCTTGCAGATTCTGCCAAACTAATTTTTGTTTTCCTGAACTAAGATTAGCTGTCGCAACTAACTGCCAACGAAAAGTAGCAAAGCTCCCTGTATCTGGGAGATCCTCAATCGAGATCTGAGTATTTCTACTGCCTAGACGCAAAACGGTTCTGCCACCCATGTTATCGACACCGTAGGCCTGCATATTATTGGCATAACGCAGCCAAACCTGATACTTTCCTGATTCAGGAACAGAAATATTCCATTCTAAAAGATCCTGGGGATTATGAACTCGTGCCACACCAGTATTAAAACTGCCTTCTTCTTGAGCAACAGGTTTTGGTTTTGCTGGCTGAAGGTATAGCCAGCCTTTAGTTAGGGGGTCGTTCGGCTCAAAATTAGGATAACGAGCGCGAATTGCCCAATCATCATTGACGCGCAGCGAGCGAAAATTCCATCCAGTCTTGACTTGCGGCAGATTAGCAATCCAAATATCTCCCTGTTGTTTCCAATCAGTAATGCGCTGTCCACCACTAATAACTGGTTTTTCACCTGGATATGCTCGATAGATAATCGGTAAATCTGCTCTTCCTGAGTCTTCGGCAGTTAATTCTAAAGGTTGAGCTAAAAAATGAGTTCCCTCGCGTAACCAGACAGTAACTGACTGTCTGAGAGTACCATGTTGCTGACGTTTTAGTTCACGGATAGCGTCTCGCGATCGCTGTAGGGTAGCAAATGGCGCATCCTTTGTTCCTAATGATTGATCGCTGCCCTGAGGATCTACGTAAAACATAACTGATAAATCTGGGAATAATTTGGCGATCGCGCCCAAAGAAATATTAGCTAAAAAGCTCGACCCCATTAAGGTCAAAAAAAACCGACGATTCATTTAAACTTTGCCAAGAGACTGCATTTCTATCATTAGAAGAGTTCTGTACATATTTGCTTGATGACTAATTAATATTTTTCAACTGATATAAATAATCATGACCTGAAAAGCGATCAACCTGAATATATAAATCTGAGATATATTCCTCGATTTCTGATTTGAACCTTGCCTCAATTAGCATATATTTGGGCTGATATTTAGTAAAGTCTAAACCTTTGAGTACGTTTAATTCAAATCCTTCTACATCCAAAGACAAAAGATCGATCGCTGTAACTTGGCATTGATCCAAAATAGCAGTTAAGGTTCTTGTGGGTACATCAACCTCATATGGCACGACGTTTTTTTGAATTTCGTTACCTTTTGCCAGGTGAACTTGGTCGGCTGCTTCGCTTTTGAGCGCGCCTTCGACAATAGACATGAGGTTAGCGTACTTCATCGTAATATAGGGTTCGGTAGAGTCGGCGGCAACTAAGGCGTAATTAAAAACCTGAGATTTTGGTCTTTCTACAACACACTGTTGATAAAGTTCGGGAATTCCTTCGACTAAAATTCCTGTCCAGCCGCGAAATTTCTCCAGGTAATAAGTATTGCTTTGGCTAAATCCATCATTAGCCCCTGCCTCGATAAAAAAGCCGTTAGGGTGGGTTAGATACTTCTCCAGCTTTTTATCCATCTCATACAACGATGGTCTAGAATAGCGGTCTGAACCAAGAGATTCAAATGCTTTTCTTCTAAATTTAGCTAACTTTTTTTTCAACATCTTATCAAAATCAATAACTGAAAATTGAGCTGAGTGCCAGCAGGAAAATTAATTTTGCTTTAAGTATCTTTGCTCCTGAGCATATTGCTTTAACGCTCCCGTGCCATGTTCGGGCTGATTATTTCCCTTGGGCTGTAAATTAAAATCTCGATGCAGAAAAAAAGAAGTAGTCCAAGCATAATGATTTATCGGACCTAATCCTGTCAGATCAACCTGAATTAAATTAGCATCGCGTAATACTTTTGCTGTTTTAACGTGCCAATCCGAGTTGTCCAAGATAATAAATCCGCCAGGCTTTAGTCTGTTAATTGCCGTTGTGGCACAGTCCAGCCGATAAGAACCATCGATGACTATTACATCAAAGTTTTCGTGCTGCAAAATTGCTTGAATGTAGGCAGCATCATCTTTAATCAGCTTGATTTCGACATTCTTGGCGACACTTTTGGCGACCAGCTCATACCATTGTTGATTATTTTCAATACTAACAACTCTTTTTGCCAACTTAGACCAAAAAATCGTCGAGTTGCCCGAACCATATTCAAAAACTTCCCGATGGGAAAAATCTAGCTGCTTAATATATTCAATAGCTGAATAGGTGTACCAGGGTAATGGCTGTAGATCGCGATCAATCGGCTGTTTTAGCCTAAAACTCTTGACCCAACCAATTTGTTGTAAATAGCCGCTTTGACGAAATAGTATGAGAGCATCTAATTTAACCAGGGAAATTAATTTAATTAAGAATTTTTTTAACATTATTGAGGTAGCTGAAATTTTGACGAACTCTCAAAGGTACAAATAGTGCCTTCGTTAACATCCAACCACAATTGAACATTTTAGGATAGATAAAGCAGGCGACATGAGAAGAAACGGCATAAGCTACGACAGTAGCGATCGCCGCTCCCACACCTCCATAAATCGGAATAAGCACAAAGTTTAACCAGACGTTAGCGATCGCTCCTAAAATTGTGGTGGCAAAATTAAATCGGGTAAAGTTTTCGACAATCAACCATTTGCTACGAGCCACTCCTAAAAACACAAATGGTCCTGCCCAAATATGCAAAGCTAAAATATCTCCTGCCTCGGCGTATCCTTCGCCTAATAACGCATCGACTAGAACCCCTGACAAAAATGTCATCGCAATAGCGATTAAAAGCGACATCCATGCCATCAAGTCATACAGTTGTTGTAATCTAGCATAATATTCTTGCTGGCTTTTCTCTCTAGCACGAATAATTGTGGGAAACACAGAAGCGCAGATAGCAACGGGAAAAAAGTACCAAACTTCGGAAAATCTGACTGCCGCTGCATAGTTGCCCACGGCTTCATTGTTTACCAAGTTGCCCAGCATGATTTGGTCAATTTTCATGTAGATTACCACCATCACGCCCGACAGAATTAGCGGGGAGGAATCTTTAAGCAGAGCGATCGCTCTCGTAAAATTAAACTTCCAGGCCAAAACTGACTGATTCTGTTTGAGATAGATCCAGATAGTGCCAGCAGCCATCATGACTGCATCTGCCAGGATTAACCAGACAAATGCGCTTAAAGGAAGTCGCAACCAAACAAACAATAACTTAGCAGCCGAGCTGACGACAAGTTTAATACTTCTAATGATCACAATCGCTCTCGAAAGAACTTTTGATTGAAACCAAAAATCAATTATTTCTGTCGAGTTGAAGACCAACCCCCAAGCAATAATTATTGTGATCCAATAGGTTTGTGCATCTCCTTTGAGTGCCAATACAGCCCAGGCAACTAAAGGCAAAATGGCTAGGGAGCTGCACAATTTAAGGATAAAAGCTGTGCCTAATATTTCTGAGGTTGATTCCTCATCTTGTACTAGCTCACGCACGACAACGCCATCTAATCCCAATTTAGCGATCGCCCCAAATAGCTCCACCAAACTAAGACAATAACTGAGCTTACCAAAATCCCCAGACCCTAAATATCTAATTACGTAAATGCCGATTGACAGGTTGAGGATCATCCCCAGAAGCTTTTCTCCCGATAACCAACCGATATTACGGATGATTTTACGTAGACCTGGACTCAATTTATCAATTACTTTTGGCATCAACTTTAGCCACGATAAAATTAATCGTTTTTTCTAAAAAGCGATCGCTGATAATTCTACTATTTACTAGCCAATTACTAGCCAAAAAAATAAGGTGATCGTTCTCACCTTAAAACAATACAGCACAATACAGCTGGAATTTTCTAATTCTAGCGATCGACTGAACCCATAATAATATCGACACTACCGAGAATAGGCATAATATCTGCCAGTTTAACTCCCTTGAGCAATTCTGGCAGAATTTGCAGGTTATTAAAATCAGGAGAACGAATTTTCCAACGCCAAGGAAAAACATTATCATTGCCGATAATAAAGATTCCTAATTCGCCTTTACCAGTTTCCATGCGAACATAATGTTCTCCAGCGGGGATTTTAAAGGTAGGAGCAACTTTTTTAGCGATGTGCTGATATTCAAAATCATTCCACTTTGATTTACGTCCTTCCGCCATCCGCTTCGCTTCTAGATTTTCATAAGCACCACCGGGAATACCCTTTAATGCCTGACGAATAATTTTAATTGATTCGCGCATTTCACGAACTCGGACAAGGTAGCGAGCAAAACAATCTCCCGCCGTTTCCCAATGAGCATCCCAGTCAAAATCGTCATAGCATTCATAATGATCGACCTTGCGTAAATCCCATTGCACTCCAGATGCTCTTAACATTGGTCCAGATAAACCCCAGTTAATTGCTTGCTCGCGGGTAATTGTCCCAACACCTTCGACGCGACGGCGGAAAATCGGGTTGTTAGTAATCAATTTTTCGTATTCATCTACTTTGGGATCAAAGTAATCGCAAAAATCAAGACACTTATCGATCCAGCCGTAAGGTAAATCGACAACCACTCCACCGATCCGGAAATAGTTATTATTAATCAACCGCTGTCCTGTAGCAGCTTCCCAAAGGTCATAGATTAGTTCTCGTTCGCGGAAAATGTAGAAAAAGGGTGTTTGCGCACCCACATCTGCCATAAATGGTCCAAGCCACAATAAGTGGTTAGCAATGCGGTTAAGCTCGAGCATGATTACCCGAATGTATTGAGCGCGCTTTGGTACTTCAATACCAGCCAGCTTTTCGGGGGCATTTACGGTAATTGCCTCATTAAACATTCCCGCAGCATAGTCCCAACGGCTGACATAGGGAACATACATGACGTTGGTACGATTTTCCGCAATCTTTTCCATACCGCGATGGAGATAACCGATTACTGGTTCGCAATCAATTACATCTTCCCCATCAAGAGTCACAATTAGACGTAACACCCCATGCATTGATGGATGATGAGGCCCCATGTTCAGAATCATGGGTTCGGTTCTAGTTTCTATCTTTGCCATAAATTAGCGATCTTGCTTTGATTAAGAAATTTATCTATGTCTTGCTGCTTCTTTAGTTATCTATCTTATCTATTTTCTTGACTTGGGATGAAGCGAAACTTTGGCTCAAGTGAAATTATTGATAAATTAAGTAAACCCATAGAAGATTCACTACAAATTTACGCGGGGGTTGGCAAAAATTTAAGGATGATTAAAGATTATGCTTGAATTTTCGATTATGATAATTTCAGACATAGTGACATAGTAATTTGGCAAAGCTGTCAACATGATAATTCAAGAAGACATGATTAATTCTCTTCTCAAACCTTTTCAACGTTTTGGGGTCAACCTGGGCTTGCAGAGAATTGAAAAACTGTTGACAGATTTGGGTAATCCTCAAAATCAAGTTCCCATCATTCATGTTGCTGGAACTAATGGGAAAGGTTCAGTTTGTGCTTATTTAGCTTCGATATTAACCGAGGCTGGTTATCGAGTTGGACGCTATACCTCGCCTCATTTAGTTGATTGGACAGAGCGCATTAGTCTTAATGGACAGGCTATATCTAGCTCTAATTTAGCCGCCATATTACAGGATATTCAGTTGGCGATCGCTTCTCATGTCGAAAGCCCGACGCAATTTGAGGTGATTACCGCGGCAGCCTGGCTCTATTTTGCCCGAGCGCAGGTAGATCTGGCAGTAATTGAGGTGGGTTTAGGCGGCAGACTTGATGCAACCAACGTCAAAGACAATTCTTTAGTCAGCGTGATTACTTCTTTGAGTAAAGAACATTGGCAACGTCTTGGTCCTACGATAGCCGACATTGCGAAAGAAAAAGCAGGGGTAATCAAACCTAATTGTCCAGTTGTCGTCGGTCAACTACCCGACGCAGCTAAAGAAGTAGTCATCTCCAAAGCACAAGAGCTTAATGCGCCAATTACCTGGATCGAACCAGCCCAAGAAATTAGTCTGGCTGCACCCAATAATACCAGATGGGCAAAGTACCAAGACATTGAATATCCTCTACCCTTACTGGGACAAATACAGCTAAGTAATTCTGCTATAGCGATCGCTACGATTAAAATATTGCAGCAACAGGGTTGGAACATTCCTGAACTAGCGCTTCAAACTGGCATGAATAAAACTCGCTGGCTGGGAAGACTACAGTGGACAAGCTGGAAAAACTACCCTCTTTTGATTGATGGCGCGCATAATCCCGCAGCAGCGATCGCTTTAAGGCAATACGTTGACACTCTCAATAAGCCAGTTACCTGGATCATGGGAATGTTATCTACTAAAGATCACCAAGATATTTTTGAAGTGTTATTAAAGCCTCAAGATGAGCTGCATTTAGTTCCCGTACCAGATCATAGCAGTGCTGATCCTCAAGAATTAGCAATTTTAGCTACTCAGGTTTGTCCACGTTTAAATAACTGTCAAACTCATCAAAATGTAATAACCACTCTCGATGAAGTTATCGAGTTGGCTAAAAACAATGACGCAGAACAACTGATTGTGCTTTGTGGCTCTTTATATTTAATCGGTTACTTATTTCAGCAGACTAATATTGCTGACTCCAACCTGATGAACTAGTGCCGCTACGCGGAAGTCATACTAAATCCTGTTTGGATAGAACACTTTCAGGTTAGGTAATTCTGAATTCAGAATTCTGAAGTGTTTAATCTTAAGGCTTCTAGGTTTTTTAACTGGTTGCTTTACTTACGCCTAAGACTACTAGTATCTCTGCGATAAAAATAGGTGTTTTCTTTACTCTCCAATTGTTGCTGGCTGCAACAAAGGTTCGCTGACAGGGGAAGTAGTAGCTGCTTCTTCATTGCTACTATCGGGAATCTCTAAAAAGCTATCGTCTTCTAAAGGATCGATCAAACTATTTTCTTCAGGGCGATTAAAGTTATTGCTGGATGAAGGTGTGCTGTAATCGGCAATTGACTTGTCTATATTCTGCTGAATTAATCGGTTGCGTTCTACACTAGAGACAATTTCAGGAGGAAGACTGGCATCAGAAACCCCCGAGTCGCCAAAGGATTTAACGGTAGTTGGTGGGTTGGAATATCTACCTGTAGCTATACCCTGGTTTGAATCTAAATCTATTCCTGATGCACTGTTGCTGTTGGTTGGCGGTGCTGGTGCAATTATATTTTCTTCTTTTGGTAAATCCTCAAATGGGTTATTTTCTAGATTAGAGTCGGCAGGATTTTCCGTCTGCTTTTCAGCAGTTTCGTTGCTTAACAATGAATAGACAAATCCGCCGATGCTGGCAGGAACTACAAACACCAGAGTAATACCGATGATGACAGGAAGAGATTTATATACATTCATTTTGCATTGGTCTTGAATTATATTTACTAATTAATAATTTTTAGACTAATTTCATTCTTACCCTAGCGAGCAATAGTAAAATAACCGATTAATATCTTGGGTTAACTACAAATCGGATTCTTTCAGTAATTTAAGCCTCGTAGCTTTGAATAGTTTCAGGAGCTAATTGACGCAAGATCGGAATGGCGCGATCGCCAAAACCGCCTAAATTTTCAACTAATACCAGGTACTTGTCTGCATTAAGATAATCTCGATAAGGAACTGTATCACCCGCCGTACTGGTAGCCCAACCTACGCCGCCGCCAATAAAGACGCTACCCATAGCGCCACCGATCGCACCTAAAATTCCCCCCACGATATGATTTCCAGGATCTCCAGCCCAATCTAAATTGTCTAATCCTGTAATCAAGTTAAATATATAGCCGCCAATAAAGCCAAAAGGAACAAGCCAGTAAGCCATAAACCTCGCTTTTTTCTTGGCTTGTTGCTTGGGATCGAATAAACCTAGCTCATCAGCCGTTCTATAGCCCCTGCCAGCGATCGCAATTTTACTCAGGGGAATTCCCGCTTTTTCTAACGCTGTGTAAGCTTCTTCGGCTTTGAAGCGATCGGGTAGTACAGCAATTAGATAATTCATTTTTTAACTCTTGATTAAATCAAACATCATACTAAATCCTATCGTTAGTAGAGCGTTTGATTTTGCTTACTTAATAAGAAGTATAAATAATACTCTCACAGTAAGTTACAACCTTAATCGCCATCGGCTACTTGCTACTGTTTTGATAGTAATCAATTATCGTTTGGCGATAAAACAAAGGCATTCCCGTATCATAATATTGTCCTTTGACTAAGTAAGCGATCGCACCATGTTCGGCTCTTAGTTTATCTAAGCAGGTTGTTAATTGAAATTCGCCTTTAAAACGTTCATTATTGGCGATCTCTGAATCCAATAAATTGAAAATAGCAGATTCCAAGACATACATTCCGAAAACTCCCAAAAATCGATCTTGGGGCATACCTGAGACTTGCAAATGTTGCCTGGCATACTCTAAGCTTGGCTTTTCATAGATCTGAGCTATTTCTAAAATCGATTCGGTTTTCCACTTACCGCCAACACATCCTGCTTTGTGAATCACATCGCCATCCATCACGGTAATACCGATAACACTTGTACCTAGTTCTTGATAAATATTTACCATCTGCGCTGCGCAAGAATCATCGTCAGAAGTATAGACATGATCACCTAATAAAAGTAAAAAGGGCTGGTTGTCCACCCAATCACGGCTGCAAAAAACAGCATGACCAAAACCTTCCTGTTCAGTTTGAGTCAAAATAGTAATGCGATCGCTAATAGTTTGCAGATATTCCGTATAGGCTCGATTTTCTGATGATAATTTCTGCCATAATTCAGGTTTGGGCGGAGATTTTAACAGATCGTTGAATAAATCGCGATCGCACTCCTGCACCACTATTGCAACTGACTCAATACCTGCACTGATGGCTTCTTCTACTATAGCCAGGATAATTGGCTTGGCTCGTCCATCTTTGTCAATGATGGGAAACAATTCTTTTTTTAGAGCTTTGGTAGCAGGATACATCCGAGTACCAAAACCCGCAGCAGGAATCACCGCTTTTCGTACTGCTTGATTGAGCATATTGGTTTTTGAAAAGTCAAAAGTCAAAAGTTTTATTTCTATCTTTGTTTGAAGCTATAGAATTCAAGTTAGACTGCTGCTTAGGTTGCAATGACACTAACTTTTTTCCACTCGCAGCTTGTCTTTTTTGCCAATCAGCGAATATCGCATTGAAATCATAGTTAAAAGATTTGGCGTGTTCCTCACGGATTCGATGCAGTTCTTCTAAGACTTCGTCTTCCCACATAGTTTTACTCTCCCATCAACTCATACGGTGTACAAATGGTCGGTAACTTGTATCCAAAATCAAGACAAATTTCCCTAAGTTTCCTCTGAATTTTAGCGTTTGCAATGTGCTTGCAATTCCATGTTAATAAATAGTCTAGCCTTAGAAAATAGCAGTATTTAAATCTAGAATAGCGATTAATTAAAACTCAACTTCGATCCTTTTCGATCCCGCTTAAAAAAATCTTGTTTATATTTACTTGTTAGACAATCTTTTAGATCAGACGTTTAATACATTTCATATTTCAAAAGAGTACAAGGAATTGCGCCGTTATAGACTTTAATCCGTTTAGAAGTTCTCAGTCCCACTTGTTTTGAGAGCTTCATGCTACCTGTCAAAATATATGCTGTCCAGCCTCTAAATCTCTGCTTAAAAATATCTCCTAGCTGTTTATATAATTCTCCTAATTCCGCTTCTTTGCCCAATCTTACGCCATAGGGAGGATTGCAGATCAAAACTCCTCGATCTGCTGGTGCTTCGATAGTAGAGAGTTCCTGGCGGGCAAATTTAACATAGTCTTCTAGTCCAGAACTTTCCGCGTTGACAAAGGCTTGCCTAATCACGTTCAGATCGCGATCGCTGCCAATGATTGGTATATCCAGATCGTGTTTTTGGCGATCGCTTGCGTCTTTCAGTAAACTTTGCCACAAATCGCGATCGTAGTCTAACCACTTTTGAAATCCAAATTCGCGATATAAGCCTGGAGCAATATTCAAAGCTTTTAAGGCTGCTTCAATTGGTAACGTACCGCTACCGCACATTGGATCGAGAAAGGGTAAATCTGGTGTCCATTCCGCCATGTCCAGTATAGCTGCTGCTAGCGTCTCTTTCATTGGCGCTGCGCCAATGGCAGGGCGATATCCCCGACGATGCAAGCTTGAACCTGAACTATCTAGGCTGATAATACAGTATTGGTCGTCAATATGGGCATTAATCAGCAGATCTGGGTTTTCCGTATCAACGCTGGAACGTTTTCCGCCTCGGCATTTTTGCCAATCAGTGATGGCGTTTTTAATTTGCAAAGCCGTAAAGTGAGTATGATTTAAATTTTTATTCTTACCCGTACAGGTAATAGCCAGAGTCATATCTGGATCTAAATATTCTGACCAATCGAGCTTTTGCACGCTACGATAAAGTTCGTCGCCGTTGCCACTTTTTACTTTAGCGATCGGCATTAAAATCCGAAAAGTGGTCCTTGTCCAAAGATTAGCTTTGTAGAGTAGTTCTTTATCGCCTTTAAAATGAACCCCTGTAAAGTCTGGGCGGACATCTTCGGCACCGATACGTATCAATTCTTGTGCAGCAACCTCTTCTAACCCGCGAGATACTGTCGCAAAATAATTATTCATACGGCTGATGTGAGTTGGCTTCGTTTTGATTGATGCTCAAAAATTTTTGACTCTTAGCTTTTAGATTCTTTTAGACTATTGTAGGTGAATCTGGGATACAGATCATAAGGAACTAAGTATGGCGATCTGTTCGCCTAAAAATTAAAGATCTCTGTTGAATCTCAACCTTAATCAGAATTAATCAGATTTAATTGCCAACGCTTAAAATCAGCATCGTCGCACACAATCTCGTCCTTGTTTTTTCGCTTCGTATAAAGCTGTGTCCGCTGCCTGAATTAGCCCATCGACATCAATACTATCATCAGGAAAACAACTCACGCCGATAGAAACGCTAATTGATTCAAGTTTTTGACCTTGATATTCTAGCTTAAGTTGCTTCAC
The DNA here is from genome assembly GCA_050330395.1 of Pleurocapsa sp. Taxonomy (GTDB): domain Bacteria; phylum Cyanobacteriota; class Cyanobacteriia; order Cyanobacteriales; family Xenococcaceae; genus Waterburya. The sequence continues at coordinate 3,412 of JBHJNW010000109.1, read as the reverse complement.
TCCCGATCTGACTTCTTCAGCACGAAGAATGGTATCTTCAATAGAAGCTTCAGGCATGACAATAACCAATTCTTCTCCGCCAAAACGGCAGGCAAGATCATATTGGCGAGTTTGAGACAGGAGGTATTGCCCAACCTCTTTGAGTACCAAATCTCCAGCACTATGACCATAAACATCGTTGAAACGTTTAAAGTGATCGATATCAATCATAATAATGCCGATGAATTGCTGTTTTCTTTGAGAGCGATCAATTTCTTTAGTTAAACATTCTTGCAAATAGCGGCGATTATATAGCCCAGTTAAAGGATCGCGCAAACTTTGATATCTTAGTTTTTCCTGAAGTTTTAAATTAGCAAAAGACATCGCAATATTCTGCGCGACGGTTTCTGCTAAATCTTTAATTGATTGATGAATTGTTTGAGAACTATTGAAGCTCAAATACAGCATTCCCAAGGTTTCTCCTTTCGCGCTCATTGGTAAACAGAGAGTAGGAGTTAAATCAGTTTGGCAGTCAATATGAGAACAATAAAGTCCAGAAGTATCAGGATGAGAGATATGGGCATTGCCTCGGCGTAACGACCAGCATTCATTTGGCTCAAAGCTAATCTTACTATTAGATTTCCCCCAAACAGCGATCGCATTTAACAAATTTTTGCTGTTGTTCACTAGATATACTGCACCATCGGTATTGGGAAATAATGGCTGGAGTAAATCAATTAACGCCATCTCGGCTTCTTGAATAGTTAAACAAGCTTGCAGAAATTCGTTCATTTTTGCCAGCTTAAGCCGTTGTTTGTGCCATGATTCTAAAATTTGGATTTGTTCAGCTAATTCGAGATTAAGTCTGGCTGATTCTGACTGAATTTTCTTAGTTTCGGTAATATCTTGGGTAACGCCTAATATTTGTGTTGGCTTGCCAGTTTTGTCTCTCTCAAAGACAGTATCTTTACTTTGAAGCCAGTGCCATTTCCCGTATCGATCTTGCATCCGAAATTCGAGTTCAAGATAATCATCGTGACTCAATATTAGGCAATCTTGATGATGCTGCTCTACTAACTGGCGATCGTCTGGGTGTAGTAATGTATCAAATACCTGCAAGTTTATTTGCTCTATTTCCGCAACAGAATAGCCGAGTACTTCAGCTAAAAAACGATTAGCATAAATGTTAGTTTTCTTTTCTAAATCATAGATATAAAGAATATTTGGTGTAAGCTTGGCAACTTTATCCATTAAAAGATTATTTTCTTGTAAATCTTGATTAGCTAAATCTAAATCTGTAGTTCTTTTGGCTACTTGATCCTCTAAGGTAGTTTTTAATTTAAATGTTGCCTGTTCAGCCGCAGTTTTAGCAGCGGTTTCTTTGGTCAACTGTTTGATTAAACTTGCTAATTTATTGTTGAGGGTAGAATTTATTTCTTGCGATTTTAAAACGACTGTTGCACAAATAATACAGTATAAAATTAGCGTCGCAATTATTGGTGTATTTAAATATATTTTTTCGCCTAAATTAAGTATGTTTTGATAGCTTAAAAAGCAAATAATTCCATATATCGTTGACAATAAACAGAATGAGCCAAAGGCAATCACGGTTTTCTTATAATGTTTTTGATAAATTAAATAGCTCGGTATAAAAGCCGAAAAATAACTAAAAATAAGCGTTGCAAAATCGACTTTTTGATATCCCCAAAATGCCCCGCCTTGATTAATAAATTCTAAAACTAGAATGATACTTTTCATAGCTCATTTTTAGCATATCGTTCAATTTAGGTGATTAATGTATTTTTGATTAAACATTTTATAGAGCAAAGGTTGATATACCAATGGTAGTAAGTAAATACCACCATGGTATGATTACTAATCAATAGCGTAAATTTTCTGGTAAATAATCATCAGTTAATAGCTAGTTATTTAATTATCTATTAATGTTTTAATAAAGTAATTTAAATGTAGTATACAGCTCTCTTGGAAGTTTTATCTAATTGCGATTAACCGTTTTAAATACTGTAAAATACCCATACCAAGGAATATAGAGGCAGCACAACCAAGCCAAAAATAATTAGTAAATTGGGGATGATCTAATGCCCAACCTCCTAGTGGTGGTCCAATAAAGTAGCCGATCGCCCAACACTGAGAATTAATTGATAGATATACTCCTCTCAAAGATTCTGGTGCCAAATCTGCTACCAAACCAGATGCAATAGGGGTATAAGTCACCATTCCCCAAGACATTATTCCTAAAGTCAAGACTGCCCAGTTCAGAATATGATCGCTCCTAGTTCCTGTTACCCAAACCAAAAGAAAGGCGATACCCCAAAGTAATAGCGAAAAGCTCAATCCTGTAATGCGACTGAATCGATTTAGCATCCAAGCCGCAGGCAGCTGACAAATAGCAGCAAAAGCGATGTGCCAAGTAAACAGACCGCTAATCACCTTTTCCGAAAAACCCGTACTCGTATCAGGCAGTTGCACAAAATTTTTCAGATAGAGAGGCATGGTGCTTTGTACCTGAGATAGATAAATAGTAAATAAAATATTAACCAAAACAAATACCATCAAAGCGCGATCGCGTAACGCCAAAGACCAGCCATTTTCCTGGTTGGTAGTTGCTTGGGATTTAAATTGATATGTTTCGGCGATCGCCAAGTAAATTACGGCAAAAAAAATGGCAAAGGAAATGCCATCAATAACGAATAAAGCTCGGTAATTGCCAGAGTTAGCAATCAAAGCCCCTCCCAAAACTACCCCCAAACTCAAACCCAAACTATCAGCCAATCGAGTAATGGCGAAGGCTTCGTTACGTTGTTCGGGAGTGGTTAGATCGATAATTGCTGCTTCAGTGGCTGGCCAATATATCCCAATTCCGAAACCCATCAACAGATTGCCCAAAATTAAAGTCGAAAAATTTACCGTTAAAGATAAAACCACGTCTGCTAGTACGGAGATCGCAGCAGAAGCCAGCAAGGTTTTTCGGCGTCCCCAGCGTGGAGAATCTGCTCCCTGTCCACCTAAAAACCTACCTACAACACCTGAAACAGAAGCACTGCCTAAAGCTATGCCAACCAAAGTAGAAGAAAGCCCGACCTGATTGACAAAAAAGATCGGTGCATAGAAGAGAGTAAAGCCCGTTCCGATCTGGGACAATAGTCTGCCTGCTGCTAAAATCCAAACCTGGAAATTAAAATTTAGTATTCGAGACATAAAATTATTGCTCGTTGGGCATTCATCATTGATCGATTCGTAGTCATGCTACTAATTCTCATTGAACACTGCCTAAAAAATAGACTAGTCGTAACTAACGTGAGTTCGGTTTAAGAGTTAAGCACATAAAATAAAGTCATCTAGAGCAATAGACGGCTTTTTATCGCGATGGCAATAGGCAATCAAACCAGCTAGCAAATTAACGACAAAATTA
>JBHJNW010000108.1:0-16692 GCA_050330395.1 Pleurocapsa sp. | reverse complement strand
AGTTTCCTCATGATTGACTGGTTTTAAGTCAGGAGTCAGGAGTCAGGAGTCAGACGAGTTTAAAGCATTTATTACATCTTTTATTGTTCATACGGTTTCTATTTGGAATGACTATAAATATAGCGTTTCTCAAAATGGTGAGATACAGTAGCAGGAATGAGAAAACCAACCATGAATGTCTTTACTAGAAACCTGACTATAAGCTTGAGAAATTGCTGAATCTAAATCTTTATAGTTTCTAGCACCAATAGAACGCAAAATACTTTTGAGTAGAGTCGCACCTTGTCATTGATGGCTTTGCCCTTAGACTGAAATTGCTGATGATGCTTGTGTTTAGCCATACTAAACATTTTCACCAAAATGCGGTCGTGCAGATCGATTCAATCACTGACTCAGCAACTATCATGTTGTTTCCCAGCATTAAACCTGGATAACGGAGCAGGCAAAGCTGTACTGCCAGCCAAGTCGATTGGCATCACCAAGGCGTTGTCGAATCAGTGCTAAGTCTGTCTCGTTGAATAAAAGTTAAGTTACACCAGAATTTACCTTTAATTGCCGTCAGCTCAATTAAATCTGCTATAATTCAAAGTCGATAAGCTAATGGAGAGGTGGCTGAGCGGTTGAAAGCGGCTCCCTGCTAAGGAGTTATGGGGTGTAAACTTCATCGGGGGTTCGAATCCCCCCCTCTCCGTACCAATAAAATAGCAATTTCTTAAGCTTTTTTCTTAGAGTCGTACGGAATATTGCCAATTTTTCGAGTACAATTCCAATCTATTGAACTGGATTGGCATAAAGCCGAAACTCGAATCATGAAGCTTTTTAATTTGTTATTTACCCCAAGCGATCGCCAAAAAAGTGAGAATCATCGCTCCAGCTCAGCAATGATGCTAGCTTTGATGTCTTTGAGTGCAAGCGTCTTGCTTACTTCTTGTCAAGGAGGAGATTCGGCTGCTGGTGATGGGCTTAAGCTAGGTATTTTAGCCCCAACTACGGGAGATCTTTCCTCTATTGGGCAAAACTGGCCGGCAGCTGTTCAGCTTGCCGTAGACACAATCAATGAATGTGGTGGAGTTAATGAAGCTCAAGTTAGCCTAATTGCCGAAGATGATCAGACAGATCCTAGCGCGGGTAGTAGTGCGATGACTAAGCTTGCTGAAGTAGATCGCGTAGCAGGAGTTGTGGGTTCTTTTGCCAGTAGCGTTTCGGGGGCGGCAGTTGATATAGCGGTTCGCAATAAGGTCATGATGGTGTCTCCTGGTAGTACTAGTCCTGTGTTTACTGAGCGAGCGCAGAATGGCGAATTTGATGGTTATTGGGCGCGCACTGCTCCACCAGATACATATCAATCTCAAGCATTAGCAGCATTAGCACAAAAACAGGGCTTTAAAAACATTTCTACCGTTGCCATCAACAATGATTATGGTGTGGGATTTGAGCAGCAGTTTATTGAAGCTTTCACCAAAACGGGAGGCAACATTGTCGGCAAACCAGTGCGCTACGATCCTAAAGCGGCGACTTTAGATAGCGAAGCGAAATCGGCTTTTGATAGCAAACCCGATGCTATAGCAGCCGTTTTGTATGCCGAGACTGGTAGCGTATTGTTAAAGTCGGCTTTTGAACAGGGATTGAGCGAGGGAGTAACCATCTTACTAACGGATGGTGTTTACTCTGATGATTTTGTCCAACAGGTAGGCAAGACTGCCGATGGTAAATCCATTATCGCTGGGGCATTGGGGACTGTACCAGGTGCCGACGGTAAGGCTCTTAAGCAATTTACAGCCTTATGGAATGAAAAAACTGGCAAAGAGCTGACTGCCTATGTTCCTCATAATTGGGATGCAGCAATGTTAATGATGTTGGCAGCCGAAGCAAGTGATGCGAATACAGGCGACGGCATCAAAAGCCAAATATTAGAGGTGGCAAATGCTCCAGGTACAGAAGTGACTGATGCTTGTAAAGCTATGGAATTAGTCCGTAATGGAGAAGAAATTAACTTTCAGGGAGCCAGCGGGAATGTTGATATTGATGAGAATGGCGATGTTGTAGGCAGTTATGATGTTTGGCAGGTAGCAGAAGATGGTACTTTAAGCGTAATTGATAAGGTTAATCCTCTTATTGATAATTGATTGCTGCGAGTTATAGAGGTCTTTAATTTATTTAAAAATGGTTCAATTTTTAGCCAACACAAAAGATTTTTGAGCTTGCAAACTAACCCCAAATCAAACTAAGCTAAATAAAGATAGGGATAAAGAGATAAAGATATATCATTACACTCTATATCTTTTGTGTATTTAAATAAATAGCCCTAATCTAAAATTATCGCTGTTCTCAGTAAATTCGTTCACAGAAGCATATTCTATAAAACGAACACCATAAACTATGATCTTAAAACAAGTTATTTCCCAAATCAAAACAATCTGGCCAGCACCCGAAGTTCATGCTCATTGCGATGGGCCTTGCGGTGTTTACGATCCTGCTTCCGCACGTATTACTGCCGAAGCTGTGCTTTCCATGACCAAAAAAATCGTGGATTTAGAAGTTCCTGCTGCTGATGATCAAGCTGCCAATATTGCTTACCAGAATACAATTTCTCGGTATGTTGCGATTAAGGAAGAACAAGCTCAAACAACTAAAGAGGATTTGCTAATTCTTTGGACAGACTACTTTAAGCCTGTACATTTAGAAAAATATCCTGATCTTCATGATACTTTTTGGAAAGCTGCCAAACTCTGCTCTGCTTGTAAAGTAGAAGTTAGTGTTGAACACGCTAATGAATTGATGGAAGTAGTTAAAAAGATTCATGAAATGTTTTGGGCAACTAAAGAACGTGATGTTAGCTTCGTAAAAGCTAGCTAGGTAGGAATTTAAGACTAAAAACTAGTATTTTTAAGAGGTGAGTTAGCTTATATATCTGGCTCACCTCTTTTGCCGCTAGTTTTGAATTAATTGTCGATTGAGCGAACCAACAATAATTTGCAGATTTAGTTGACCATATTTTTTTGTTGATAGTTCTTTAAAATAAGGTATGATTATATATTTGGAGATATTTTCAATTGCAATCTAGAGAGGAAATAGTATATGTCTCGCTATAGAGGTCCGCGCTTGCGGATCGTTCGCCGTTTAGGAGATCTACCAGGCTTAACTAGGAAGAGTGCGCGTAAAGCTTACCCCCCAGGGCAGCACGGTCAAAACCGCCGCAAACGCTCTGAATATGCAATTCGTCTGGAAGAAAAGCAAAAGCTACGTTTTAACTACGGAGTTACCGAAAAACAGCTAGTGCGTTATGTCCGCAAAGCTCGTCGCGTAGCTGGTTCGACAGGGCAAACTCTACTAGAATTACTTGAAATGCGTTTGGACAATACTATCTTCCGTTTAGGAATGGCTGGTACTATTCCCGCAGCGCGTCAATTAGTAAACCATGGACACATTATGGTAAATGATCGCGTGGTTGATGTTGCTAGTTATCAATGTCGCCCTGGAGATATAGTTAAAGTCAGAGATCGCGATCGCTCACGTAAATTAGTCGAAACCAACATGGAATACCCAGGGTTAGCTAATTTACCCAGTCACCTTGAGTTTGATAAAAATGCTTTAACAGGTAAAGTCAATGGCGTGATCGAGCGCGAATGGATCGCCTTACAGGTAAATGAATTACTTGTTGTTGAGTACTATTCACGAATGGCGTAATTGTTGTTTTGGGTTGGTTTCGTCGATTGACTATTGCCAAACAGCTGTAATCTGTAAGCTTTTAGATTTGAACGAAACTAGCACCAAATATTGCCTCATACTTCAGCTTCTGGGCCTTCATCCTTGAAAAAGTTATCCGCCAATTTGGGACATGGTACGAGTGTAAATCCCATCAGTACCAGAGTCCCTGTCTTTGAAGTTGATTTCCGATTTAAGCATTAATAGCTGATTAACCTGAGTTTGTAATTGAACCACGTCTGCACCGCTACGCAGAGCCGTTTTAAGGTTAATCTGACCAGTTTCATTAAGTAGACAAGGCCGTAACCAGCCATCTGCTGATAATCTAATTCGGTTACAGCGATCGCAAAAACATTCTGACATCTGTGAAATAAAGCCCAGTGTTCCTTTGGCACCAGGAATTTGAAACACATCCGCAGGACCATTACCTTTAATATTAGATTCAACTAAACCCCATTTTTGGCGAATTTGGCGACGCAACTCTTGCGAATCAATCCATGCCTTATCGCCGAACAATTCAGGATTGCCAATCGGCATAAACTCAATAAAGCGAATGTGCCATTGACGTTTAAGGCTTAATTGGGCTAAGTCCAACACCTCGGTATCGTTTATTCCAGGAATTACCACCACATTAAGCTTCAGCGGATCGAATCCCACCTGATGAGCAGCCTGTATTCCCGACCAGGTTTGCTGCCAGCGACTCCGCCCTTTATTGCCGATGATTCGATCAAAAGTCGCTGGGTTTAGAGAATCCAGGCTGATATTGATGCGTCTCAGCCCAGCTTCATAAAGTGGCTGAGCTAAATCAGCTAGTAAAAAAGCATTGGTAGTTAAGGCAAGATCTTCGGTTTCTGGCAGCCGAGCAATATCTCTAACTAAATCTACCAAATCTTGACGCAGTAACGGCTCTCCTCCAGTCAGACGAAACTTAGTAAAGCCGAGAGGAATAAAGACATCTCGCACTAGGGTAAGAATTTCTTGATTGGTTAATAATTCTTGATTAAAAACATAGTTTAGCTTCGTCCCCTCTGGCATACAGTACTGGCAACGAAAATTACATTTATCAATTAAACTGATGCGTAGATAGTCTATTTTAGGCATTAAGCAGATCGATATAAATCAAGTTAAACGCTTAAAAAAACTAATAGCTAAAATCAATAAATCTCAACGCAGCTAATTTACATCAAGCGTATATTAAGAATAAGATGATTTTTTCAAAACAAGCAATAATATCATTTTAACAATGAACTTTAATGAAGAGTTTTCTCTCCTGTTGCGTGCCTGTTATCCCTTAATTTATCTACCTACTAACGAAGAAGAAAGAGCTGAAAAAGCGATTGCGAAGCTAGTCGAAGACATCGCCACCGCTACAGAAAAGCTAGGCAAGCGTAATATTTACATTTGGGACTTTGTTAACGGCTATCAGGAAAATCCTAATCATATTGGTTTTGGTAAGCGTAATCCTTTACAGGCATTAGAATTTATTACTAAAATGCCTAAGAATGCCGGAGGAATATTTATACTTAGAGATTTTCAGCGTTTTTTAGAGGATATTGCTGTTTCTCGTGAATTGCGCAACCTGGCGCGAATTTTAAAGTCTCAGCCCAAAAACATTATTATTATTGCTCCTAAAGTTCAAATTCCTGAAGAGTTAACGGAAATTATTACCGTACTTGAATTTGCCTTACCTACCGTCCTCGAAATAAAAGCCGAGATCGAACGTTTAATTTCGGCAACGGGTCAAAATTTATCCGAACAGCTGTTAGATGAATTAGTTAGAGCTGCCCAGGGACTGTCTTTAGAAAGAATTAGAAGAGTTTTAACCAGAGCGATCGCCACTAACGGTAAGCTCGAACCAGATGACGTAGAATTGATCTTGGAAGAAAAACGCTCTTCCATTCGTCAGACCCAGATCCTAGACTATTATCCCGCAACTGAACAAATTTCTGATATCGGCGGTTTGGACAACCTCAAAAGCTGGTTATTAAGGCGTGGTGGAGCATTTAGTGAACAGGCCAGAGCCTACGGCTTACCAAACCCGCGGGGACTATTGCTGGTAGGCATACAGGGGACAGGCAAATCTTTGACAGCCAAAGCGATCGCCCATCATTGGCATCTGCCTTTATTACGGTTAGATGTAGGACGTTTATTTGCAGGTTTGGTCGGAGAGTCAGAATCTCGTACCCGCCAAACTATTGAATTAGCCGAAGCTCTCGCCCCTTGCATTCTGTGGATCGATGAAATTGATAAAGGGTTTGCTGGCATAGATGGCAAAGGGGATTCAGGCACGACTAGCCGTGTTTTTGGGACCTTTATGACTTGGTTAGCCGAAAAGAAAACCCCTGTATTTGTAGTAGCTACAGCCAATAACATTCGTGCTTTACCGCCAGAAATGCTGCGCAAAGGAAGGTTTGACGAAATCTTTTTTGTTGGTTTACCTAATCAAACCGAACGAGAAGCTATTTTTAAGGTTCATTTAGCAAAATTGCGTCCTCATAACCTGGGCAGTTACAATACTAAGCGGTTAGCATATGAAACACCAGAATTTTCTGGGGCGGAGATCGAGCAAACCATCATTGAGGCAATGCACACTGGCTTTAGTCAAAATCGTGACTTTACCACAGATGATATTTTAGAGGCTGCTAGTCAAATAGTTCCGCTAGCAAAAACTGCCCAAGAGCAAATTGAATTCCTCCAAAACTGGGTAGCAGCAGGAAAAGCTCGTCTGGCTTCCAAAAATAATGATTTAAGCGATCGCATTCAAAGTCAACTTAATTAGAGGATGACTAAATCTATTTTTCTTAAACGTCTATCGGCTACTGTTCAGTTTATTTTAGGCTTTGTTTTGGGCGTTAGTCTCATTGCGGGAATATCAGGTGCAGCATTGTTTGCTTATTATCAAAAAATGTCTGTTTTGCCCAAAAAACCAGTTTTTTTTAGAACAACAGTACCACAAAAGACAGCCTCAAACCCAATAGAACCTGCAACTAGTATTGAACCTCTAGAATCAACTACTGTAGAAGATGAAGCAGCTTTTGAAGAGCTAGAAGAGGTGGCCGCTGAAGCAGAACTACCTCCCTATGCTTATCGTGCCGTTGTCACTTGGCCTCAAGGCTTAAGTCTAAGATCCCAACCAAGCACCAATGCAGGTAAAGTTGGCGGTATTGATGCTAATACAAGTATTATCATCCTCGAAGATTCTGCTGATGGGGAATGGCAAAGAGTGAGACTTCCCTGGAGTAATCAGGAAGGCTGGGTTAAAGGAGGCAATACTAAACGAACTTCTTATTAATAATCCCTGCAAATTAACTGCGTTCAGATTGACTTTTGTTTAGCTGTTAGTCTTTAACTACAGTTTTTAATATCTAAAAATATAGCTGAACGTATTTTAATTAAAAATATTATAGCGGTTCTCGAATAAGTGAGATACACTAAGCCACGTCGTTCAATCCTCTCTACCACAAAGCAAATAAGTCTGCTGGCGTTACCTGAAAGCCAAAATGACCTCATTCGATACTACACATTCAAACTTGCTATTTAAGATATTGATTGCCAGTCTTGCTTTGCCAGGCGGGAATGTAATCTCTTATAGGTTGCTTATTCAGTTCTAAATTTTACCGAATCACCATGGGATGGCAATCCTTCTGCCTGAGCCAAAATTTGAATGGTACTAGACATTTTCTTGAGGGCTGTTGAAGAATACTGGATTAAACTTGAATGCTTCATAAAGGTTTCTACTCCTAGTGCCGAAGCATAACGAGCCGCTCCTGAAGTTGGTAGGGTATGATTTGGTCCTGCCAGATAATCTCCAGTTGCTTCTGGGGTAGAATTACCCAGAAAAATTGCCCCAGCATGACGAATTTGCTCGATTAAGTCCCAGGGTTCTGCTATCTCTAATTCAAGATGTTCTGGCGCAAATAAATTTGATAGTTCTGCTGCTTCGGCTAAAGAGTCTACTATGACTATCAAACCGTAATTGGCGATCGCTTTTTCCGTGAGAATTTTACGTGGATGATTAGCTAACTGTCTGGTAACTTCTTGCTGCACCTCTTGAGCCAGATCGCTACTAGTTGTTAACAAGATGGCTGCTGCCATGGGGTCATGTTCTGCCTGAGCTAATAAATCGGCGGCAACATAAACTGGATTAGCCTGTTCATCAGCAATAATTAATACTTCAGAAGGCCCTGCCAAAGAGTCAATTCCCACTGTGCCATAAACCAGTTTTTTAGCCAAAGTAACGTAGATATTGCCAGGTCCCGTAATCACGTCTACTTTTGGTATGGTCTCAGTTCCATAAGCTAAAGCACTGACCGCTTGCGCTCCCCCAACCCGATAAATTTCTTCAACTCCCGCTTCTTGTGCTGCAACCAATACCGCTGGATTAATTTTGCCGTCTTGACCAGGTGGCGTAACCATCACAATTTGAGGAACTTTGGCGACTTTCGCGGGGATAGCATTCATTAATACTGTGCTGGGATAAGATGCTCGTCCACCAGGGACATAAAGCCCTGCTCGATCTACGGGAGTATAGCGTTTTCCTAACACTACGTCATCTTCTTCAAACTGTACCCAAGATTTGGGGACTCGCTGGCGATGAAAAGCCTCTATTTTTTGACAGGCTACCTGGATAGCACGGAGTAAATCCTTAGATACCTGCTGATAAGCAGCATCTAATTCTGAACCTCTGACTCGTAATTGATCAGCAGTATAGATCTGTCGATCAAACTTTTCAGTGTATTCTAGTAAAGCGCGATCGCCATGTTTTTTAACGTTGGCAACAATTTCTCTGACGATATTTTCTTTAGGCTGAATATCATCGCCATTATTGCGATCGCCGATACGCTTTAATTCTGTTTGTGCCTCAGTTTGCCGATCAATTATTCGCAGCATCGAGATCCCCATATCCATTTGAGCAATTACACCAAAGCGAGATTCTACTATCAGTCAGAGATCGAGACTAGATGCAGCAATCTAATCTCTGATCTTCTGATCTTTTACATTTATTATATAAATCTTTACAGTAAGAAAATCACTACCTTCCTAGCTTAACGTGAATCTATTGGTCTTGGTACGCCTATCTTGGCTAGAGCCAACTTGTTTAATTGGCTTGGCTAAAATGCATATTTTAATTTCCTTGACACCGATTGACAATAGTTGCTAGACTATAAAATCCAATTCTATATATATTTCCAGAATTACTTAGCAAGCAAATATTTCTGTTTAAAAAACTGTGGCTAACTCTAAATCGGCAATTAAACGTATCAAGACAGCAGAGCGTAATCGACTACGCAACAAAGCATATAAGTCGGCACTGAGAACTTTGACTAAAAAGTATTTTGGTGCGGTAGAGACTTATACAGCCGAACCGACTCCCGAAAATATGGAAGCTGTCAAGCTAACTATGTCGGCAGCCTACAGCAAAATTGATAAAGCAGTTAAGCGTAAAGTTCTTCACAAAAACAATGGAGCGAGGAAAAAATCCCGCATAGCTAGAATTTTAAAAAAGGCAACGGCTGTCTAAGCAGATAACCTGTGGGTTAAAATAGCCCAACGAAATCTATTTCATTTTGGTGTTTGATTAACTGCCAAAAGAAATAATCAATTAAAACAATCAGCAATATACCAAGTATAGATGCAGTTAATAGATACCCATGTTCACATCAATTTTGATGTTTTTCAAGGGAATTTAATCTCGTTAAGGCAACGTTGGCAAAAAGCAGGGGTAGTTCATTTAATACATTCTTGTGTAGAACCGAAGGAATTTCAGGGAATACAATCCATAGCGGATCGTTTCCCTGAATTGTCATTTGCAGTTGGTTTGCATCCTTTGGACGTAGGCAAATGGCAAGAGAGTACAGCTAGAGAAATTGAGTGTCTAGCTGCCTCAGATATGCGAGTGGTAGCTATTGGAGAAACAGGATTAGACTTTTATAAAGCTGATAATCAAGCAGAACAAATTTTAGCCTTACAAAAACAATTAAAAATAGCTCAGAAACTTGACAAACCAGTCATTATTCACTGTCGTGATGCGGCGGAAAAATTGAAAGAAGTCTTAACTAATTTTTGTCAGCAAGAAGGGTCAGTTAGGGGAGTGATGCACTGCTGGGGAGGCAATGAAGTAGAAACCAGGTGGTTTTTGGATCTAGGTTTTTATATTAGCTACAGTGGAATTGTTACATTCAAAAATGCTAAGCAGGTTCAAACAGCAGCTAAAACAGTTCCTAGCGATCGCTTATTAATCGAAACAGACTGTCCTTTTCTAGCTCCTGCGCCTTATAGAGGTAAAACCAACGAGCCATCTTATGTGCTGCAAGTAGCCGAACAGCTTGCTCAACTGCGTCTGACATCTCTGGCAACAATTGCCGAGCAGACTACGGCTAATGCCTGTCGTTTATTTGGTATTCAATTAACTTAAAGAATAAATAATAAACTAAGTTTTCAATCTCAGTGTATTGGGTTATTTCCGAGCCGCAAAACTAAAACATAAGTACAAAAGCGATCATCTTCATGACTAATCTTACTTACAATCTGCTACCAGACCTAATTGAAATTCAACGCTCCAGCTTCCGTTGGTTTTTGGAAGAAGGGTTAATTGAAGAACTCAACAGTTTTTCCCCCATCACTGATTATACAGGTAAGTTTGAGCTGCATTTTATGGGCGAGAACTATCGTCTCAAAGAGCCTAAATACTCAATGGAAGAGGCAAAACGGCGAGATAGTACCTATAACGTTCAGGTATATGTTCCTACTCGACTAATTGATAAAGAAAGCGGGGAAATTAAAGAAATGGAGGTCTTTGTCGGAGATCTGCCCTTGATGACCGATCGCGGAACTTTTATTATCAATGGTGCAGAACGGGTAATTGTCAACCAGATTGTGCGCTCGCCAGGCGTATATTACAAGGCAGAAACCGATAAAAACGGTCGCCGTACCTATTCTGCCTCTTTGATTCCTAACCGTGGCGCGTGGCTTAAGTTTGAAACCGACAAAAACGGTTTAGTTTGGGTCAGAATTGATAAAACCCGTAAACTTTCAGCGCAGGTATTGCTCAAAGCGATAGGCTTGAGTGATAACGAAATTATGGATGGAATTCGCCATCCCGAATTTTATCAAAAAACCTTAGACAAAGAAGGCAATCCCAGTGAAGAAGAGGCTTTGCTAGAGCTATATCGCAAATTGCGTCCTGGTGAACCTCCTACAGTAAGCGGTGGACAGCAGTTACTGGAGTCTCGCTTCTTCGATTCCAAACGCTATGACTTAGGTCGAGTTGGTCGTTATAAGATTAATAAAAAGTTGCGTCTTACTGTCCCTGATACCACTAGAGTACTGACAACTACTGATATTTTGGCAGCGGTTGCTTATTTAATTAACCTAGAGTTCGATGGCGGTAATACTGATGATATTGACCATTTAGGCAATCGTCGGGTTCGCTCTGTAGGGGAGCTATTACAGAACCAAGTTCGAGTAGGTCTCAACCGTTTAGAAAGAATAATTCGCGAACGAATGACAGTCAGCGAAGCCAACAGTTTAACACCAGCGGCATTGGTTAACCCCAAGCCCTTAGTGGCAGCGATCAAAGAATTTTTTGGTTCATCCCAGCTATCTCAGTTTATGGATCAAACTAACCCGTTGGCAGAGTTGACCCACAAACGCCGTCTCTCAGCTTTGGGACCTGGGGGTCTAACTAGAGAAAGAGCAGGTTTTGCGGTTCGAGATATTCACCCTACCCAGTACGGTCGTATTTGTCCGGTAGAGACTCCTGAAGGACCTAACGCAGGTTTGATTGGTTCACTGGCAACTTATGCCCGAGTAAACTCTTATGGCTTTATTGCCACTCCCTACTACCGCGTAGAAGCTGGTCGCGTCTTGCGAAATGAAGATGTGGTTTATCTTACCGCTGATGAAGAAGATGACATGAGAGTTGCGCCAGGAGATGTCGCAACCGATGATGATGGTTATATTCTAGGCGAAACTATTGCTATTAGATATCGACAAGAATTTTCTACCTGCAACCCAGATGAGGTAGATTATGTAGCTATTTCTCCTGTACAGATTGTTTCTGTAGCAACTAGTCTAATTCCCTTCCTCGAACATGATGATGCTAACCGCGCTTTGATGGGTTCTAATATGCAGCGTCAGGCCGTACCTTTGTTGCGTCCTGAGCGACCTTTGGTAGGAACTGGGCTAGAAGCTCAAACAGCTCGTGACTCAGGAATGGTGGTTGTTTCTCGCACACACGGGATTGTAACCTACGTCGATGCCGAAGTTGTTCGCGTCAGAGTAGAAGACGGCAACAATGGGATGTATGCACCAGAACCTGGACAAGAAATTATCTACAAACTACAAAAGTATCAACGTTCTAATCAAGATACTTGTCTAAATCAACGTCCTTTAGTCTATGCAGGAGAAGATGTTGTTCCAGGTCAGGTGCTTGCAGACGGTTCATCTACAGAAGGTGGAGAATTAGCGCTGGGGCAAAACGTTTTGATCGCCTATATGCCTTGGGAAGGCTATAACTACGAGGACGCAATTTTGATTAGCGAGCGTTTAGTCTATGATGACGTTTATACTAGTATCCATGTTGAGAAATTTGAAATCGAAGCTCGACAAACCAAACTAGGTCCAGAAGAAATTACTCGTGAAATTCCTAACGTTGGTGAAGATGCCCTGCGTAATTTAGACGAACGAGGCATTATTCATATTGGTGCTTGGGTAGAAGCAGGAGAAATTCTGGTAGGTAAAGTAACTCCTAAAGGTGAATCTGATCAACCTCCCGAAGAAAAGCTACTAAGAGCAATTTTTGGTGAAAAAGCTAGAGACGTTAGGGATAACTCTTTACGAGTTCCTAACGGAGAGAAAGGTCGGGTTGTTGATGTCCGTGTCTTCACAAGAGAGCAAGGTGACGAATTACCACCAGGAGCCAACATGGTGGTACGAATCTACGTGGCTCAAAAACGCAAGATTCAAGTAGGAGATAAAATGGCGGGTCGTCATGGTAACAAAGGAATTATCTCTCGAATCTTACCCATTGAAGATATGCCTTATCTACCCGATGGTACTCCCATCGATATTGCCTTAAACCCTTTAGGTGTTCCTTCACGGATGAACGTGGGACAGGTGTTTGAGTGTCTCCTAGGCTGGGCTGGAGAAAATCTAGCGACACGCTTTAAAATTATGCCTTTTGACGAAATGTACGGTAAAGAAGCGTCTAGAGAAACTGTTCACGGCAAAATTCAGGATGCCGCTCGCAAACCAGGCAAGTCTTGGGTATACGATGAAAACAACCCAGGAAAAATCCAGGTATTTGACGGACGTACAGGCGAAGCGTTTGACCGTCCCGTGACAGTTGGGAAAGCCTATATGCTCAAGCTAGTCCACCTCGTAGATGATAAAATCCATGCTCGTTCTACAGGACCTTATTCATTAGTTACTCAGCAGCCCTTGGGTGGTAAAGCACAACAGGGTGGACAACGTTTTGGCGAAATGGAGGTATGGGCATTAGAAGCCTATGGTGCAGCTTATACTTTACAAGAACTGTTGACGGTCAAGTCTGATGATATGCAGGGACGTAATGAAGCTCTCAATTCAATTGTTAAAGGGAAGCCTATCCCTCGTCCCGGTACACCAGAATCATTTAAAGTACTGATGCGCGAGTTACAGTCGCTCGGTTTAGACATAGCAGTACACAAACTAGAATCTGTAGAAGATGGTAGTAGTCGTGATGTGGAAGTAGATTTAATGGCGGATACGCCTCGCCGTACTCCTAATCGACCGACCTACGAATCTTTACAAAGAGAGGAAACAGTCGAAGAGGTTTAGAGCTGTTTAATTCTTTATTCAAATTCAGCAATTCGGGGAAAGAGACAACATCGGTTAATTTAGCCTTGATCTTTTTCAAATCCCCGAAGCTCTGCTTTCTCTTGCGCCCGCTGACAAGTCCTTGGCAAGGAGGCTGAGTCGCACCGCATTCCCTAATATTTAAATCTTCAATTATCAATGAGAAATCAAATAGAACAAAGATTCGATTACGTCAAAATCGGTATAGCCTCTCCTGAAAGAATTCGACAGTGGGGAGAAAGAACTTTACCCAATGGGCAATTGGTTGGCGAGGTTACCAAACCAGAAACAATTAACTATCGTACTCTCAAACCAGAAATGGATGGGTTGTTTTGTGAACGCATTTTTGGTCCAGCTAAGGACTGGGAATGTCACTGTGGTAAGTATAAGCGAGTGCGACATCGCGGTATTGTTTGTGAACGTTGTGGTGTTGAAGTAACCGAATCGCGAGTGCGTCGGCATCGTATGGGCTATATTAAGCTTGCCGCCCCTGTAACTCATGTTTGGTATCTCAAAGGTATTCCCAGTTACCTAAGTATTCTCTTGGATATGCCGCTGCGAGATGTAGAACAGGTAGTTTACTTTAATGCTTATGTGGTGCTTGACCCAGGTAATGCAGGAAATTTATCCGCGAAACAATTGCTGACGGAAGATCAGTGGATTGAAATTGAAGACCAGCTTTACAGCGAAGAATCCGAATTAATCGGGGTTGAAGTTGGTATTGGTGCTGAAGCAGTTCAAAGGCTTTTAGAAGAGGTTGCTTTAGAAGAAGAAGCAGAAAAATTACGCGAGCAAATCAACGATTCTAAAGGACAAAAAAGAGCCAAGCTAATTAAGCGTTTGCGGGTAATCGACAACTTTGTGGCTACGGGTTCTCGCCCAGAATGGATGGTCCTCAATGCTATTCCTGTAATTCCCCCAGATCTGCGTCCGATGGTGCAGTTAGATGGTGGGCGATTTGCTACTTCTGACCTTAACGATCTTTATCGCCGAGTAATTAACCGCAATAATCGTTTGGCTAGACTGCAAGAAATTTTGGCTCCTGAAATTATTGTCCGTAATGAAAAACGGATGCTGCAAGAAGCAGTGGATGCTCTGATTGATAATGGTCGTCGCGGTCGTACGGTAGTGGGCGCAAACAATCGTCCTCTCAAATCTCTATCAGACATTATTGAAGGTAAACAAGGACGCTTCCGTCAAAACTTATTGGGTAAAAGGGTTGATTACTCGGGACGTTCGGTAATCGTGGTAGGCCCCAAACTGAAAATTTATCAGTGTGGCTTGCCTAGAGAAATGGCAATTGAACTGTTTCAGCCTTTTGTCATCCATCGCCTGATCAATAGCGGGATGGTCAACAATATCAAAGCAGCTAAAAAACTAATTC
Source organism: Pleurocapsa sp. (assembly GCA_050330395.1). Taxonomy (GTDB): domain Bacteria; phylum Cyanobacteriota; class Cyanobacteriia; order Cyanobacteriales; family Xenococcaceae; genus Waterburya. Next base: position 1,766 of record JBHJNW010000108.1, on the reverse strand, counting down.
AACGTAACGATCCTAGCGTTTATGAAGTCTTGAAAGAAGTAATTGCTGGTCATCCTGTCATGCTTAATCGCGCTCCTACCCTACACCGTTTGGGTATTCAGGCATTTGAACCAATTTTGGTAGAAGGAAGAGCAATTCAGCTCCATCCCTTAGTTTGTCCTGCATTTAACGCCGATTTTGACGGAGATCAAATGGCGGTTCACGTTCCCTTATCTTTGGAAGCCCAGGCTGAAGCCAGATTGTTAATGCTAGCCTGTCATAATATTCTGTCTCCTGCAACAGGAAGACCAATTGTTGCTCCATCTCAAGATATGGTGCTGGGCTGTTATTACTTAACTGCTGAAGATCCCAAGGCCGTAAAAGGAAAAGGTCGGCGCTTCGGTAATTTAGATGATGCGATTAAAGCTTACGAACAAGGACAAATAGATCTTCATGCTCATGTCTGGTTACGTTATGACGGGGAAGTGATCACCGAAGATCCCGATACTGAAGTTATGGAATCAGAAAACCTAGCAGATGGTAGCACAATTGAGTATTACCGCCACAGATTTGTTAGAAAATCTGCTGAAGGAGAGCAAATTTCTCAGTATATAAATACCACTATCGGTCGAATTATTTACAACAAAACTGTGCAAGAAGCCCTAACTGCCGCAGTATAGGCAAAGTTGCCAGTCTCAAATCAATAAGTTTTAGTAGCTAAAAACTGGAAAACCAAGAATGAAATTTTATAATCACATTGTTGATAAAGGTCGGCTTAAAAAGCTCATGGCCTCGGCGTTTACAGAGTATGGTTCTGCTCATAGTGCTACTGTAGCCGATTCTCTAAAAGAATTGGGCTTTCGTTATGCCACAATAGCTGGAGTTTCAATTAGCGTAGACGATTTAAAGGTACCACCAATCAAAGCTGAACTGCTTGAAGCAGCCGAAGTAGAAATTAGAGAAACTGAAGAGCGTTATGCCCGTGGTGAAATAACTGAAGTAGAGCGTTTCCAAAAGGTAATTGATACTTGGAACAGTACTTCCGAGAATCTCAAAGACGAGGTGGTTACTAATTTCCGTGCTACCGACCCGCTCAACTCTGTCTATATGATGGCGTTTAGTGGTGCCAGGGGGAATCTATCTCAAGTACGCCAGCTGGTGGGCATGCGAGGCTTGATGGCAGATCCTCAAGGAGAGATTATTGACTTACCAATCAAAACCAACTTCCGCGAAGGACTAACTGTAACTGAATACATTATTTCTTCTTATGGTGCGCGAAAAGGTTTGGTTGATACAGCACTACGCACAGCTGACTCAGGTTATTTAACTCGCCGTTTAGTTGATGTTGCTCAAGACGTGATTGTACGCGAGGTAGATTGCGGTACAGAACGAGGGATTAATCTCCGAGCGATGAAAGATGGCGATCGCACTTTAATTGAGCTTTCAGATCGTCTTTTGGGTAGAGTGCTTGCTAGAGATGCAGTAGACGATAAAACAGGGGAGGTAATTGCGACTCGCAACCAGCATATGAATCAGGAGTTGGCTCAAGAGATCGGCGATCGCGTTGAACAAGTGATGGTACGCTCGCCTCTCACCTGCGAAGCAGCTCGTTCTGTATGCCAACACTGTTATGGTTGGAGTCTAGCTCACGGACACATGGTAGATATGGGAGAAGCCGTCGGAATTATTGCGGCTCAATCCATTGGAGAACCTGGTACTCAGTTGACCATGCGTACCTTCCATACTGGCGGTGTATTTACTGGAGAAGTTGCCCGTCAAATTCGCGC
>JBHJNW010000107.1:0-64378 GCA_050330395.1 Pleurocapsa sp. | reverse complement strand
TGCTTCAAGGGCAATTCTTGCAGACAAATTGGTAGAGAGCTTAGAATTTGACACTGATTCGGCAATTCAGTCAATTTGGGTAACTGAAGCCAAAAAGCGACGGGATGAAGTTCGGGATGCTTCTGTGCAAGCAATTCCGGGAGAGCAGGCGTTGGCTCAAGTTAGACGTATGATTGAGCCGTGAAGTATGTATTTACATCCTGAAGCACTGACTGAATATGCTGAGGCTGTTCAGTATTACACTGAGCAACGAACTGAAGTTGCACAAGCATTCATTGATGCGATCGAAGATGCAGTTTATCGGGTTAGAGAATCGCCCACTCGCTATAATGCAGTTGATGACGATGTTCGGCGGTGTATGACGCGGAGATTTCCTTACGGGAATTTTTTACACGATAGAGCAGGACTATATTCTCATTTTAGCGATTATGCATTGTAGCCGAGAGCCTGGATACTGGAAAAATCGTCGGTAGATTAATTGTAGGTAGTCATGTAGAAGTAATGATATAGACTAAGGTTTTAAATATAAAACTTCCTGCTCATGCCGATTTGTCCCAACTGCGATTCCCGAAAAACTGTTAAAAATGGACGTATTCATAACGGGAAACAAAGGTTTAAATGCAATGAATGTAATCGACAATTTGTCGAAAATCCAGAGAAAATAGTAATCGACCAAGAAAAGCGAGATTTAATTGATAGATTGCTGTTAGCAAGAATTTCACTGGCGGGAATTTCAAGAGCAGTAAAGGTTTCGGCAAAATGGCTTCAAACATACGTGAATCAAAAATATGCCCTTGTCCCCAAAAAGATAACAGTCACACCTAAAAAAAGGGTAGATTAGCAATCCAAAGTTTTACGCCCTATTGAGGTTATTACTTCTAAAAAGCCAGTTTTATAAATATTTAACTAACTTTAGAGTAGACACTCAATTCTTTGTTGAGCTTGATCGTGTAGCTGTTCGGCAATTCTAAATATCTCTTGTCCAGTATGGAGATAGCGATCATTGTAGTTTAAAGTAAACCACTTCAATTCTTTGATTCCATCACCAATGTGATTAAGACAATAGTACAAATTGGCAGCAACTCCCGCTAATTGAGCAGGATTTGGCTGGGATGCTAGTCTTTGTTGTGCCTGTTGCCAATAATCTTCGCAGCTATCTAAATAAGCCTCAAAATCTTCCATTAAACTATCATCAAATGGATCGGCAGACAAACGGTCTATCTCTGTTTCTAAGGGATCGAGAATTTCGTTTGCTAGGCGATGAATCGGAAAATAGACCTCTTGTAACCACTGTTGATAGCTAATTTCTGGTGTAGTGTAAGCACGCTGCTGTTGATATTGTTGATGAGCAGCAGCATTTCTTGCCTGTCGGCTTACCCAAAAATTACTGCTTTGACCTAGCTGTTGTTGTTGGTCATATAAACGTCTACTTTTGATATTGCCCAAAATTTCGTAGGCAGCATTAAGAGCAACAATTTGGTCGCAATTTTCCGTTTCTGGTTGACTGTCGGGGTGAAACTGCTTGGCTAAATGTCGGTATGACTGTTTAATTTCCTGTTGAGTGGCTTGGGAATTAACTTGAAGAACTTGATAGTGATTCACAACTCGACATTGATTGAAATAGGCTAGTCTTAAGCAAAAAGCTTCTCTCTAATATAGTAATTAATTTAAGCGTTATTGACTATGATTTAAGAAAACAGCTCCCCTTAAATAATTTCGGAGTAATTTGTAAGCAGTCGAGAGACGATTATTCTATGACTTAATATTTTAAACACGCTCAAATTTGATTCTGTTAGCGAATCCACTGAAGACAAGGATTTAATTACAGGTCTTCAAAACAATGAATGCGCTGTTAATTCGTTTAGTAGTTTAAAGTTTACACCCTGGCTAGTTAAAGCTAACAGCTAATAGCTAATAGCTTTCCTAAGAAAGAGTTATACTACTGAATTGTTGCCAAAAAGCCCTTTATGGTCAGTTTTTTGCAGTATTGTGTTGGGATAACTTTATGGATTTATTTGCTGCAAGCATCTTTATTAGCTTCAGAGTTGCCAGATATTAAAAAGACAGCTGGTTTGTTACCCGATCGCTTAAGTCAATCGTCGCCAGAGAATTTGTCAGCTACGGGTCATTCTTTTTTAATTACGCAAGAGCGTCAAGGAGAAGCACAAGAATTTACCATACCTGTGGATGAAGATTTCCAGCCATCGATTCCTGTGGATGCGGAAAAGGTAATTGAGGTAATTTCTGATCGCCAAGAATATGACCAACAAAGACAAGTAATTACTGCCGAGGGCAATGTGGTCATGCGTTTTGCCGAATCGGTAATGACCAGCGATCGCCTGGAAATTAATTTAACTGATCGATTTGCCGTAGCTAGCGATAACGTGGTTCTCAAACGAGGGGAACAAGTCCTGCGGGGCGAAAGGTTTGAATATTATTTGGTTGCAGATCGAGGAGTTATTTTTCAGGCGGGGGGTGAAATCTATCAACCTAGTCTTAATCAAGATACGAATTTGGAACAGCAATTAGCATCAGAGGCAACAATTTTTGACCGCGCCTTGAGCGATCGCCTAATCGATAACCAGCCTTTAACCGACGTTACGGCAGCCGAAGGCATCGGCACAACGATTGGCAGCCAGGGAATCGATCTCATAGGAGACGGCGATAATATTAATAATCTTAATGGTGGCACAATTAATCGGCTGCGGTTTGAGGCCCAAAGAGTTGATTTTGAGACTGATACTTGGACAGCTAAAAATCTTCGCCTGACTAATGATCCTTTCTCACCACCTGAATTAGAATTACGCGCCGAAACAGCAACTTTCCAACAGCTAGATTCTCTAAGGGGTAAGTTAACTACCGAGAAATCTCGCCTGGTGCTTGATGATCGTTTGAGCATACCTTTATTGGTTGGTGGGTTTGTCTTCGATAGTCGTCCAACTCGTCCAGGATTATTTAATCTGGCTGTTGATGGGGATGAAAGAGGAGGATTATATCTTGAACGTAGCTGGAATATTATTAATAGCCAACAGTTTAACTGGGAGATTACTCCGCAATATTTTTTGCAGCGCGCCCTGTTTCCTAACGCTTTTAGTTTTAATGAAGACGCGGAAAGTGGTGTGTTTAGTGCAGACGCATTTGGGTTGAATAGCCAGTTAGAAGCCATTTTTACGCCAAGAACTGACTTAGAAAGTAGTTTTAGTCTGACCAGCTTTGATTTTAATGATTTTGACTCAAATTTGCGCGCTAAGGTGGGGCTACAGCAGAAGGTAGGCAACCTCAATAATCCTTATAGATTTGCCTTAGAGTACAATTTCCGCGATCGCTTGTTTAATGGTTCTTTAGGTTTTCAGACGGTGAGAAGTAGCATTGGGGGAGTGATCACTTCTCCTCAAATAGCAGTGGGCGATACTGGCGTAACCCTGTATTATCAGGGGTCAATTCAAGATATCAATGCCGACACCGATAGACAAGACTTATTAGCTGCAAATCGTGACAGCGATCGCCTTAACCTGACACGCTATCAAGCAGCAGCGTTTGTGAACAAGAACTTTTCTATTTGGCGGGGAAAAGCATTACCGAATACTCAAGATCAAGGATTACGCTACACTCCTGTTCCTGTCATTCCTTATTTGGATCTGTTTACTGGAGTTTCGGGGGTGGGTAGTTTTTATAGCAATAGCGACTCACAATTGTCTTTAGAAGGAAGCATCGGTATTGAAGGTCAAGTAGGGCATTTTTCCCGCTCGTGGCTTGACTATACAGGGTTTAAGTTAAGCTACTCCCAAAATATTCGTGGCGACGAATCTCCTTTTCTCTTTGATCGGCTAGTAGATCGTCAGACTCTCTCTTTTGGCATTACTCAACAAATTTATGGTCCAATTCGTCTGGGATATCAAACTTCTCTCGATCTAAAGGATAATGATATGATTAGCACCGACTACTTATTAGAATATAGCCGACGGACGCATAATATAGTCTTGCGCTATAATCCCGTACTAGAAATTGGTTCATTTAGTTTGCGGATCAGTGACTTTAACTGGCAGGGAAATCCGCGTCCTTTTAGAGAACAAGGTATTACCCCAGTAATTCAAGGAGTTGAGCAGTAAGTAGAAAGAAACCATCAACAGTTGTTGCGGTATACACAGTAGCTTTCATGCTTTCCTCAATTATCCGTTTGATAAATTCTTAGTTGGTGACAAGCCTTTGATCGAACGAGAAGAAAACGCTGTCGGGAAAATTCTGGCATCGCGATCGCTCTTTAAGAAAGTTTCAGGCATTTATGGGCATGAGCTATGTTTACGTTGAGTCGGGAGGTAAAAAAACTAGAAAGCTTGGCGGTTCATCTTTGATACGTTCTCATCTTTACGCTTGGGCGGTATGTTCAGTTGCCCCAAGTAAAGTTCGGATTAAGTCTGATATTGGTAAACAAAAAGAGCGATCGCTATCAAGAATTGCGCTCCTCGGTTAGGGGAAAAGATGCTTTGATTAGAATTTTGTTCAAAGCGACACGGCTGCTTTACTACGAACTTGTGAAAGAATTAGTTAGATAAAACAACGGAAAAGCATTAAACAATTCATGTCTGATTTAATACTCTTTTGGCATCGTCGCGATTTACGGATTGGTGATCACCTCGGATTGGCAGCAGCGACAGAACATACTTCTAAGGTAGTTGGTTTATTTTGTTTGGATCCAGGTATTCTTGAGCGGGATGATGTCGCACCAGCCAGGGTTACCTATATGATTGGCTGTCTAGCAGAGTTGCAGGAAAGTTATCAACGGCTGGGTAGCCAGTTACTCATTATTCAAGACGAACCCCACAAAGCAATTCCGCAACTAGCAGAAGTACTCAAAGCCAAAGCAGTTTTCTGGAATTTGGATGTTGAACCTTATGCTAAAAACCGCGATCGCTTGGTTAAGGATGCTTTAGCCGAAAAAGGTATTGAAACTAAGAATTTTTGGGATCAGCTACTACACGCCCCAGGACAAATTCTGACCCAATCATCTGATTTACCCTACAAAGTTTACACGCCATTTTGGCGTAGCTGGAGTAAACAAGATAAAGCAGGTGTAGCTAAAGAAATTAAACAGCTAACAGGTTTATCGCAGGCTGAAATCAAGGCAGCAAAAACAGCAGGTGCGATCGCTTTACCCTCTGCCAAGGATCTAGGTTACGAATGGGATACCCCCTTGTTAGTACCTCCAGGGGAAACCGCAGCCCAAGAAAGGCTAGAAGAATTTTGCGATCGCGCTATCTACTGCTACGATGAAGAGCGTAATTTTCCCTATGTTGATGGTACATCTGGGTTGAGTGCTGCCCTCAAGTTTGGGGCGATCGGCATTCGCACAGTATGGCAAGCCACTTTAGCTGTTTTAAAAAATTGTCGTAGTGATGAAGCCAAAAGTGGTGTTGTAACATGGCAAAAAGAATTAGCCTGGCGGGAGTTTTATCAACACTGTATGTTTTTCTTTCCTGAACTAGCAGAAGGTGCTTATCGTAAAGAATTCCAAGATTTTCCTTGGGAAAACGACGAAGCGAAGTTTCAGGCATGGTGTGAGGGCAAAACAGGCTATCCGATCGTAGATGCCTCAATGCGACAGCTAAATGAGATCGGCTGGATGCATAACCGCTGTCGGATGATTGTTGCCAGCTTTTTGACTAAAGATCTAATTATCGACTGGCGTTGGGGCGAAAAATATTTTATGCAAAAGCTATATGATGGTGACTTATCGGCTAACAATGGTGGTTGGCAGTGGAGTGCTTCTAGCGGTATGGATCCGAAACCTCTCAGGATTTTTAATCCTGCATCCCAAGCTGCCAAATTTGACCCAGATGGAGAATATATTCGTCAGTGGGTGTCGGAAATCAGCTCAATGGACACAGAATATTTAGTAACAGGTAAAATACCCGAATTAGAAAGGGCTAGCTACGATTATCCACCCCCGATTGTGGATCACAAGGTACAGCAGCGCAAGTTTAAACTGCTTTATCAGCAACAAAAGAATTGATCAAAACCATTAGGGTTTAAATAAGAAGTAATAAGTATTCAGATTAAACCTATTATTTATTACTGGTTAACTTTATATATTTGATAGAGATTGCCTGAATTGAAATGATTAATTTTGAAACTGGAGCAATGCCTTTAATTTCTGATAATTAATTTTTCCCCGATCATTACGAGGTAAACTATCAATTTCAATCCAGTGCTTCGGTTGTTTATAAGCAGCTAATTGCGACTGAATATTGTCTTTGATTAAAGCTAAATTAGGCTTTGATTGAGCGGGTACATATATAGCCGTCACTGCCTGTCCCCATTTTTGATCGGGTATGCCAACGACGCAAACGTCTTTAACTAAATTAGTTGACCAGATTGCCGCCTCAACTTCAGCAGGAAAAACATTTTCACCTCCTGTAATAATTTTGTGACTATTTCTACCTACCAAATACAAATAACCATCTTGATCAAAATAGCCAAGATCGTCAGTAACAAACGGTTGCGATGAGTTAAAAAGCTGAGGATAGTAACCCAGACAGAGAGAGGTACAGTTAATTTTAATCAAACCCGTTTGGTTATCTACGGGTTTAAGTCTAATTTGTGCATGGGGTAAAACGCGACCATTACTGTTATTACCAGCTAAAAAATCTCGGGATTTAAGAATTGCTATCCCAGAGGCAGTTTCGGTCATGCCATAAGTAAGTGCTAAGGGAATATTATAGGCTCTGGCAGTGTCTAACAGCGATCGCCTTGCTGGTGCGCCACCGAGTAATACTGTGCCAAACTCCCTCAGCCAGTTGGGAATAGTTTCAATTAACAACTCTAGTTGCGTGGGAACTAAAGAAATAAAGTAGTCCTGTTTATTTAAAGTAATCTGTTTAGTTTTGACTGCTTTGTAGGGACAAATAACTAGATTTCCTTGAGTTGTAAAAGATCGCATAAACTGCATTAAACCACTCACATGATACAGAGGAAGAGTGCAGAATGAATTAATTTTTTGACAATTAAAATAATTTTGCCAGCCAGTTACCGAAGCGGTTAAAGTATCCCAAGTATGCATCGTAAAGCGAATTTTACCAGAAGTTCCTCCTGTAGGAATCATGATTAAAGGTTGCTTGAACGAATTAGATTGGCATTGGGACGAATTTTTGACTGTGTTTCTAAGGCGATTAATTAAATCTTGCGTAGTGCCTTGTGACGTGAATACTAGATCAGGAGCGACTAAACTTAATACCTGTTCCCACTCTCGCTGTTGCCAAGCAAGATCGCCGACAAATAAATCCACCTCGGCAATTACTCCGGCTAAAAAAGCCGCTAAAAATTTGACTGGATTAGCTTCAATAATAATAACTGCCCGCTTGGGGGAACGTTCAGCCACAGCAGCTGATATTTGCTGCAATCTGGCTTGAGTTAGCTGGTATAGTTCTTGACTGTTATCTTGGCGATCGCTTTGCAGATTATTTTCATAGTATTGTAACCAGTTGCGATCAATAGATGATTTTAAGTATTTTAATAACTCATATCTCATTTTTTAGCTGTATTTATTTAATTTACAATACTAAATTATGGCATCAAACTATACTTCATAACCTTAGATTTAATTACGCGTAAATAACCATAAATCCATACAAATACCGATAGCATTTTAAGTTGAGAGCCAGTAAATTCTGTAAAAAAACCAATGGCAAATTGATTAATTTAGTTAACAATTAAATTAAATTAATTTACTCTTGGAAACAATGTTTGGACGCGCTACTCTATTCTCCGCACTTGTATTCTTTATTTTATTTGGTATTTTAGGCATGAAATACTTCGATTTTTTGGAGGCGAAAAATCAGCAAGAGCCAAGTTCATTAACTAGCTCACAATGATTTTTTAATAGCTTGGTGCTAGTCAATTGGTCTATTATAGGCAAATCTCTTTTAGAGGCTAAAAAGTAACTACGCTACGGATAGATTTTCCTTGGTGCATCAGTTCAAAAGCATCATTAATCTGCTCAATGGGCATGGTGTGAGTTATCAGATCGTCAATATTGATTTTTCCTTCCATATACCAATCAACGACTTTAGGTACATCTGTACGCCCTCTAGCACCCCCAAAAGCGCTACCTTGCCAAACTCTGCCCGTAACTAACTGAAAAGGGCGAGTACTAATTTCTTCTCCCGCACCCGCAACGCCAATGATGGTAGAAACGCCCCAACCTTTATGACAGCACTCTAGTGCCTGACGCATTACTTTAACATTGCCAATACATTCAAAACTATAGTCTGCGCCACCGCCAGTTAATTCCACCAAATATTCAACAAGATCGCCGTCAATTTCTTGGGGATTAACAAAATCAGTCATACCATAATCTTCCGCCATTTGGCGTTTGTCGGGGTTAAGATCGACACCAATAATTTTGCTGGCACCTACCATTTTCGCTCCCTGTATGACATTTAAGCCAATACCACCCAAGCCAAACACCACCACATTCGAGCCTGGTTCAACTTTCGCCGTATTAATTACTGCACCCAAGCCAGTAGTTACCCCGCAGCCAATTAGACAAACTTTATCAAGAGGAGCATCATCACGAATTTTGGCGACGGCAATTTCTGGTAGCACAGTATAGTTAGCGAAGGTAGACGTACCCATATAATGATAAAGCTTGTCGCCATTGAAAGAAAATCTGCTAGTGCCGTTAGGCATGACTCCTTTGCCTTGTGTAACTCGAATTGCTTGACAAAGATTAGTTTTTTGGCTTAGACAATAGGCACATTGCCGACATTCAGGGGTATAAAGTGGAATCACCTTATCTCCTGGCTTAACACTAGTTACCCCTTCACCTACTTCCGCGACAATTCCCGCACCTTCATGTCCTAAAATAGTAGGGAACAAACCTTCAGGATCAGCACCGCCAAGGGTATAAGCATCAGTATGACAAACTCCAGTTGCTTTGATTTCTACAAGAACTTCTCCCTTTTGTGGTGCTTCTAACTGCACCGTTTCGATGCTCAAGGGTTTACTTGAACCAAAAGCCACTGCCGCTTTAACATCCATGCTGGTTTTTTCCCGTTATTTACAATTGATGGCGAGGCATCCTGCTGCGCAAGTAGAAGAATGCGATCGCCATGTTGATAGTCATAGAAATTCTAGCTTAATTTGAGATCGGGTAAGTATTGCAAGATTTTACCAAAGTTTGCAGCTTGTAAATAAGTCAGCAGCTTGTAAATAAATTGGGTATGTAATGTATCGTGGTGAGCTATTAATATCACGAAGTCAAATGTGCCAAATTAAGTAAATAAATAGTAAAAAAAATAATATGTCAACTTTTTCTCAGTCAGCAAATTACAATCGAGATTCTCTTCAAGCCAGATTAAAAATTGATTATTTATTAGATGCTCAGGCAATAGAAAAAGATGATCAACAGGATGTAACTAACGGTTTAAATAAAGCCAATAAATCTCTTCCTGCTCGCTATTTTTATGACAGCAAAGGCTCACAGCTATTTGAGGATATTTGCCAGTTACCAGAATATTATCCGACACGTACCGAAGCGAGTATTCTCGAACAGTATGCCACTAAAATTGTCAACCAGACTCAGGCAAATGAACTAGTTGAATTGGGTAGCGGCAGCTCGCTAAAAACGCGTTATTTATTAGATGCTTATCAAGGTTTAGATGCTCCACTATATTATGTGCCAGTTGATGTCAGCGGCAGCATTCTGCAAGAGAGTGCTAATAATTTATTAGCAGATTATCCCCAGCTAAAAATACAGGGAAAAGTTGCCACTTATAGCCAAGCATTACAACAACTATCGACCAGCTTTTTAGGTAGAAGAATAATTGTCTTTTTAGGCAGCAGTATTGGTAACTTTAATTATCTAGAATGCGATCGCTTTATTGAGCGAGTAACTTCAGCCTTGAATCCAGGGGACTATTTCTTACTCGGCATCGACTTACAAAAACCTGTGGAAATATTAACCGCCGCCTACAACGATTCTCAAGGAGTTACCGCAGCATTTAACCTCAATATGTTGCAGCACCTTAATCATCGCTTTGCTGGAAACTTCAATTTAGATCTATTTAAGCATCAGGCAATTTATAATCAAACCAAACATCAAATAGAAATGTATTTAATTAGTCAAGAAAATCAATCAGTTACTTTAGCAAGTCTCGATCTAACTATTGAATTAAAGCCAGGAGAAAAAATACTAACCGAAATTTCTCGAAAGTTTAATTTAGAGAAGATGGGAAGTTACTTGAGCGATCGCAATTTAAACTTAATTCAAACCTATAGCGATCCTCAACAATGGTTTGGTTTGTTATTATGCCAATTTTTTTAGGTTGAGTTAACGTGATTAGTAACTAAAGTCAAAAATTCATTTGCTCGTCAACTGCTGGGCATCGTGTTCAATCTGTTCAAACCGATCTACTAAAGGCAAAATCTTTTTTTCTTCGGCTTCCACATAATCGTAAATATTCACAAAGTTACGCTCGATTTCTTCGTAGATAATATCTAATTTAGAATTCAACTTAGTCGATAACTCTCTTTTAAAACGGGCTTTTTCGCTATCTAATTTCTCTTCAAACTGTTTGATGATCTTACGTTTTTTTAGCACTAATGTTCCCCCCGCAAACAATAAACCAACACCAGCGAAAGCAGTGCCAATAATATCTAACAAGACAATTTCAGTCAGGGTAGCGATCGCCGTACCAGCAACGGTAGCCGCCCCACCACCCAGAAACCTGGGGGCAACGCTGGCATTTACTGATTCAATGGAATGAAGGAAAGTTTTGTCGTCTAGTAAAGTTGCCACTTTTTGCTGTACGTCTTCGACTATTTCCTGGCGACTTTCAATCGTGTTAACAGCGATCGCATTAGTCTTAATTTGATTTAACTGAATATCATGCAGATCTTCTACCAAGCTTTGTAGTAAACTCCTAATTCCCCCCACAAAGTGCCTAATGCCATCCTGAGATATCTCACCTAAAGAAGCTTTTAACTCATGCTCACAGCTTTCTTTTAATTCATCCATCCAGGTGGGGGCAGATTTTTTAGTGCGAAACAGTACCGCAAACGAACCTTTAACTAAGGTAAATAGAGACAGTTGTTCGCGAAAGTCCTCTTTTACTCTGGCGGTAATTGTGTCGTATTTAGCTAGCAATCGATTAATTAAAGATTCTAGTTCAAAGCCTGACTGCTTTTTATTTTGTAGCAATTTAGTCTGAATTTTACTGACTACTGTGCGATCTTTAATTAACTGTTGTTGGATAGATAGTAAATCTTTTCTGAGTAGATCGATAATTTGTTCGCTGGTTTTAGCAACACCCTGAAGCTTTAATTTTTTAGTACCGCCATCTTTAAGAGTTTGCTGAATATAGTTTTTTACTTCTTGAAAGCCACTACGATCTTGTTCGCCATTGACTTCCCACTCCACAGAGGTAGCAAACACCACGGGAGACTGAATACCCTTCTGCACAGCTAATTCTGTCAGCTTTTCCTGGTTTTTAGCTAGCTCTTCGGGTTTAGCTAGATCCGCCTGTTGCAGCACAAATACGACTTTCTTGCGCCACTCACTATTAACATAATCCAATAAGTCCCAAGCACTACGAGTATAGGGATTTTTGGCAAAGAAGACAAAAAAGATCAGATCGCTATTAGGAATAAACTCTTTAGTAATCTCCTGATGATTTTCGACTATAGTATTGGTTCCAGGGGTATCGACTACAGAGAGAGTTTTCAAGATCTCGTTGGGCAAACCAATCTTACGCAAATATTGACTAACGGGCTGTTCAAATATTTCTGGGCTATAAATAATTTGTTGGATGACATCAGTACAAGGATCGGCTGCGGTTTTACAAATATCTGCCTGCAACAAAGCATTAACGAAGCTACTTTTACCCGCTTTAACTTCTCCTACCACCACAAACAAAAATGGTTCGTTAATATTTTTCCGTAAATTACGTATAGTTACCTGAAGCTGCTGATTATTAATTTCTGTAGCAAATGCTTGTAGCTGGCTCAATAAGTTGTCTAAGCTCGACTGATATTGAACCAATGCCTGATCGACAATAAGTTTATTATCCATAATATAAAAGTCCTGTTGAGCAGGAGCGAGATATTTAGTAACCAATAAAAAGTTTTAAGTAGCAGGAGCAAAATAATTCAGTAAGAATCCTAAATTGTTCTGGTAAACAGCCTAAGAGCTAATAAGAGCTAACAGCTAAAACCTTCATGTTTTTAGCTGAACATAATAAAATTACCTATACCTAAAACAGTAACATTAGCTAATAATCTAATAATAATGAGTCCTACTAAAGCAGTATTATGTGGATATTACGGCATGGGTAATGCAGGAGACGAAGCGTTACTACTTTCTTTACTGCAAATGCTGCCCGAATCTGTCGAGCCAATTGTTTTATCTGGCGATCCGCAAACGACGAAAAAACAGTATGGAGTTGCTAGCTGTCATCGTAAATCCAGCTTTGCTATTCTTAGGGTGTTGCAACAGTCTGACGTTTTCATTTGGGGCGGTGGTAGTTTAATGCAGGATTATACCAGTTTTGCTAGTCCCCTCTACTACGCTGGCTTAATGGCTTTGGCACAGCAAAAAGGCTTAAAAACGATCGCCTGGGCGCAAGGAATTGGCCCTTTAAACAAGTCCTTTACTCGTTGGTTAACTAAGCAGGTATTGCTAGGCTGCGATGCAGTTAGCGTTAGAGATACCGCCTCGGCTGAACTATTAACTAGTTGGCAAATCGAATTTGTTATCGCTCCCGATCCTGTCTGGGCATTAGAGAGTGAAACCCCGCCAGAATTGCCAGATACCGACAAGCCAGTAGTAGCAGTAATTTTGCGATCGCATCCCTTACTTACCGCAGCCCGTTTAAAGACTCTAGTGCAAGCTGTCCAAGATTTTCAAACACAAAGCAACAGCTTTATTTTACTTGTCCCGTTTCAGCCTGCACAAGATAATGCGATCGCCAAACAAATTGCAGTGCAGTTAAAACAAGACTTTACGATCACGTCAATTACCAATCCCCAACAATTAAAAGGATTATTTAGGCATGTCAAAATGGCGATCGGCATGCGTTTACATAGCTTAATTATGGCAGCAGCAGAATGTAGCTGTTTTGCTTTAAGCTACGATCCCAAAGTTACCCAGCTAATGTCTGAACTTAACCTACCTGGATATGAATTAGCCAATCTCCCGCCAGATCCGCAAATAATTAGCAGTGCTTGGCTAGAACAATATTACCAGGGGCAAACTATCAAGCAAACTTCCATCCAGTCATTGATAGAGCGAGCTTTAATTCATCAACAAATGTTAAAAAAAGTGATGCTTGATACTCGCTAAACCTTGGCATTTTTTGACGTAACGTATAAGCTATATCTAACCAAATCTAAAGCCAAGTAAAAAGATAAAATTATTACCTCAATTTATGTTTATACTAAATGCAAAACCAGCATCGTAATTATTGTCAACAATAGCAATTATTACATACCTATTAAGGGTAATTACGGATATGGTTTAGATTTTGTGATCGCTGTATTCTGAATAACTAACAATACAAATATTATGAGCGAAACCAATAGTAATGCTAATTCTTTCAACTCCGAATCTACTTTGAATGATCAAAGCGATCGCGTCGAACAGCAGCAAGAATTAGTTAAAAACGTTAGCGAATCTGAAGCAGAAAACAATGGCGATCTAGTTAATACCGAAGATTCAGTTCAAAAATTGAACTGGCAAAGAGTTGCTCATAAATTGCGAGAATATAATCGCAAGCTGCTCAAAAAAGTATTTCGCCTTGAACAAGAACTAGCTGAAATCGATAATAAGTTTAATAAGTATATTGAAAAGTCCGAAAGTAGCGATCTATTGCTAGCCCATCAAGCGGAAGAAATTCAAAATTATCAGGGTCAGATCGCGCTGCTCTCTCAACAATTAAGCAGTTCTCAACAGCAAATTGATGGTCAAGAAACAATAATTAAACAACTATCTGAGCAACATGAACTATCTCAGAAACAAACGGCTCAGCTAGAACGAGAATGTACTTTATTACAGGAAAAATATAATCATAAAGCTTTTGAATTAGCCGCTAAAGAACAAGAAAGTCAAGAATTACAGATTCAACTAAGTCAACAACAGCGTCATGCCATACAGCGTGAAGCTGAATTAAAACGTTATCAAGAAAAAGCTCAAGCATCTCGCCAAACAAAAGCTAGTAGTCGTCACCAAAATTATCCTCACAATCGATATATTCAACCTTGGTCGACAGCCACTATTCCAGAGCCAAAAATTGCCTTGCCAAAAACTAAATCTCAAACCATACCAGCTAAACAAACCCAAACCAAAACAGCCGAAACTATTCAAACAGCAGCCGAAATAGCTACTTGGTCAGCATCAAAAGCTGCTCGAGCAAATGCTGAACAACCAGAAGCAGCTAAGTCTACTCAACATAAAAAACCACAATCTTTAGCAGCCGTTGATTTACCAAGATTTCCGCGCCCTCAATAATTTCTTCACTATACCTAATGTAACTAAAGATTATGGTCAAGATCTAGGTTAAAAAATTTTTATGTATAGTTTGGACTAAATTAATGTCGCATTTTATACGAATATTGCCTCACGTAATCAGCTATGTTCAACAAATAGTAAGTTGGAGATAATGTGTAACTGCTTACGCTTAGAGAAAGTATGCGAATTGAGCAACTGCAAGCCTTTATAGCAATTACCGAAACGGGGAATTTCGGACAAGCAGCCAAAAAATGTGGCGTAACTCAGTCAACAATCAGCCGTCAGATTCAGTCTTTAGAGCAAGACTTAGGATTACCGCTGTTTCATCGTAGCACCCAAGCCAAGCTGACTCTGGGTGGAGAGAAGCTTTTGCCCCGCGCTCAAAAAATTTGCCAAGAATGGTACAGAGCCAGTCAAGAATGTAGCGATCTAATGGCTGGAAAACAACCAGAGCTTTGCATCGCGGCGATACATTCCGTTTGCGCCCACTATTTACCGCCAATTTTGCAACAGTTTTGTTCAGATTATCCGCAAGTGCAGTTAAGAGTGACGGCATTAGGTAGCGATCGCGCTCTAAAAGTCTTACGAGATGGTCTAATTGATGTAGCGATCGTGATGAATAATCGCTTTTTAACAGCATCAGCCGAAATAGAATTAGCAGTATTATATGAAGAGCAGATAGATGTTTTGATGGCTGCTAATCATCCTTTAAGCAAGCTCAACCAAGTCCCGCCTCTAGAGTTGGTCAAGTATCCGCAAATAGTTTTTAAAGATGGCTATGGTATGCAAAGGCTAGTACAAGATTGGTTTGACCATCAAAATGTGCAAATTAAGACGGCAATGGAATTAAACACGCTGGATGCTTTTCGGGGCGTAATTCGCCAGGGAGAAATGGTAGCTCTGTTACCTCATAAAGCCCTGATTGACTCGTATAATGACCCTACATTAGCCATCCGCCCGATTTCTCGCTCTCATCTAGCCGTAGAGAGTAATCAGCAGAAAGAATTGGACAGTATTCTGACACGCCAGGTAGTTATGGTAACAACGCGCGATCGCCTAATGATTCCTCCTATCGCTCATTTTTACCAGTTGGTCAAAGATATGGGAAAAACCTCAGAACTATTAACTTCACAGTTAGTCAGCTGATAGTATACTTTGATACAAATTAACCAACTAATAGCTGATCACTAAAAATCATGAGCGAAGAGTTTCGAGAATTGCTAAAAAGAGTTGGTAGCGGGACTCACACCAGTAAAAATTTAACCCGCTCCCAAGCAGCAACTGCTACGAGGATGATGTTGCTACAGGAGGCTACTCCTGCTCAAATTGGCGCATTTATGATCGCTCATCGCATTAAACGCCCTACCTCAGAAGAGTTAGCGGGAATCTTGGATGCCTTTGACCTCTTAGGTAGCAAACTCGCAGCTTGTTCTCACCACGGCCATCAACCAGTAGTGCTAGGGAATCCCTATGATGGGCGATCGCGCACTGTACCAGTGACAATTATTACCGCTTTAATTTTAGCTAGTGCTGATATACCTGTAGTGCTGCATGGTGGCGACTGTATGCCGACCAAATATGGCATTCCTCTAGTAGAAATTTGGCAGTGCTTAGGAGTAGACTTTGCTAGGTTTAATTTGGCGCAAGCGCAAAGCATCTATAACCAGAGCAACATTGGTTTTATCTATCTACCCCAGCATTTTCCTGCTGCCAATGATTTTGTTACCTTTCGCGAGCAAATTGGCAAACGTCCTCCTTTTGCTACCGCTGAGTTGGTCTGGTGTCCCGTGTTAGGAGAAGCTCATGTAGTCGCGGGGTTTGTTCATCCGCCAACAGAAGAGCGTTTTAGAACAACTTTCCAAATTCGCGCCGCGCCAAACTTTACCCTAGTAAAAGGCTTAGAAGGTAGTTGCGATCTTTCTCGTAGCCGAACAGGAATTATCGCTTTGAGTAAGTCAGAAGATAGTTTTGAACGTCTTTTACTTGACCCTGCCGACTATAGTTTAAATGGTGCTGATCTGGCTTTTGAAACAACTGCAAGAGCGATCGCGCTCATGCAAGAAGTTATTCAAGGCGACAACAGCCAACTGTTCCCCGCTGCTATTTTAAACGGCGGTTTTTACCTTTGGCGTTTTGGTTTGGCAACAACTCTCGAATCTGGCTTCACTTTAGCAGAAGAAATGTTAATTACAGGACAAGTTGCCGATAAGCTAACTCAATTACAAACTCTCAGTCAGAGTCAAAAGTCAAGAGTCAGGAGTTAAGAATTTAATTAAAATATGCGATCGCTACCAACGCTTAAAAGCTACACGACAAAATCAGCACAAGAAGTGCAAATCTGTATCACTCCTCCACACCAATTCGTTTTGAACCAACGGCAGCAACTCTTACCAGACTGGAATGTTGCAATTAGTTATCTAATTCTGATTTTGCAACATTCATCAATTTCGCTCCAAAAATCTAGTCAAAAAGTGGTACAAGAAAAAGATCGCCTCAGAATAAAATTTATCCGATTTGGCAGTAGTTTAGTTTTGGCACTACAGAGGCAAGGATATCAAAGCGATCTTTTCGATCCTCGGACTGGCTATCCTCTGTTTGCTCCTCCAGGAATAACTTTTGATGATAATGCAGTAGTCAAAGCTATATTAAACTATCCTGTAATCAGCTATCGACAATGTTCATTGCTAATCCATCCAGTTTGGGGCAACCAGGTTTATCCATCGACGATAGTTACCTCCGCACCTTTAGATATTCTTGATTCTTGCCTCCAACAGATAATTGCTAATCAAAACTGGAAGCTCAAAAATTGAGCTGCGAGTCAGTTATCTGAAAAACTATTGCATTTGCCGAGACATTTTTTTTTAGAGCATAAAGTGTTAAGATTCATAGTGAGGTAAAGATCGGCAATCCAGTTTGTATTCAGTATTGATAGGTTTTTCCGTAAAGTATTGATTTGGTTCTTTGACGAAATTTAAACTCTCTACATCTAATTTGCATTCAGGAGACATTCAGTTCATGTCAATTTACGTAGGTAATCTCAGCTATGAGGTTAGCCAAGAAGATCTAAGCGAAGTATTTTCAGAATACGGCACAGTAAAGCGAGTTCACCTTCCTACAGACCGCGAAACAGGTCGTAAACGTGGTTTTGGTTTCGTGGAAATGGAAACTGAAGCTGAAGAAGATAAAGCCATTGAAACTCTAGATGGAGCAGAATGGATGGGTCGCGAGATCAAAGTAAATAAAGCAAGACCACGCGAAACTAGAAATTCAAATTCCTTTGGTGATAGCGGTGGTCGTCGAGAACGCTTCTAAACTCCAAAGTTAAATCGAAATTGCGCTTCTGGATAGCAACTAGATTATGATACTAGAAACTCCCAGGAGCGTTTTATTGTGTAATGAGGAATCATACCTAAATGGCTAAACGTCGTAACGCGAAAAAAGAAAAAGCAGCTCGTAATAAAATAAACGCTCGTAAATTCCGTAAACAAACTAGCCGTTATGGAAATCGTGGCAGAAAAAACTATAGCAGCAATAATACCGATAAACAAGAAGAGTCAACAGAGTCTGATAACTCCAATGATTCTGCTCAATCTTCGGTCAATAACCATTAAATAGCTATCAGGAGTCTATTAAGATTCTGCCGCTCTACTGAGGAAGTTAAACAGCTTCTCAGTGGGGCATTTTTTGAATTTTCAATCCGACTTAACCCAATTAAGATTCTAGGTAAAGGCAACTTCAGTCAGAAGCTTAAGGGGAGTGAGTTTTTTTAATAATTCGAGAGAAGTATGATCGCGCACGAATAATGACCCGGCAAAACCAAGAGAATTAATGGGAATATTCTGAAAAGATTCTTGCGATCGCGGTACGATTAACATCCATTCTCTAGTTGCTAAAAAGTTATATGCACCAGGCTGTTTTCCTTGGTGGGGATCAAGCTGAAAGCCTACCTGATTCAATAAAGCGTAGTATTGTTGCAGCATAATGTGCGCGGCTGCTTCGGCAGTATAGTTGGAAGCGATATCTAAGGATGCAATACCGTGGCGGAAGGGAAAGCTTTCAATTCTACCTAAAGAGTTTTGGAAAGTTGTATTGGCGATCGCTTTATCTACAGGAAGATGAACTACGTTGGGTAAAAAAGGGAGAGGAATTAGCTGGAGATGCTTATGTGGTTGGGAAGCGCCAGCTATTTTTCCACCATTAAAAAAAGCCAGTCCGTCTATTTCCTGCATACAAGTCCACAAAGCAGCAAAATCCTCTAAGTTTAACAAATCGGTTTGTTCTTCAAAAGCGCGAGTCACAATTAACAGATGATTGTCCACCACGTTAAATTTGTTGAGCAAGCAAAGATGAGTAGGAGAAATATTGCCGACAAATAAATCTGGTTCGTAAGGTAAAAAAGGATCGATTCTAGATCCTGTTTTGTTTTCCTGTTGACGCTGCTTTTTTCGGGCTTGTTCTTTACGAGTTAAATTAGATAGAGTACGGACGACAAAAGAAATATCATGCTGTTGAATTAAGTGATACTCGGTTTCAATTGACTCAAGCGCACCACATTCGCGAGCGGTTTTAGTCCGCTGGGTAGTTTTTGACCACAGAGTACCAGGCTGCAATAAGGAATGGTTACTCGAATTAGCTGCTGATTCTTCCATATTTTGCCTTATCGATCGCTATCAATTTTCTATCTTCAACTATCAATTATTTAGGACGGATTGACAATCTTTATTAATTTGTTGCTTTAATGCTTCGACGGAAGCAAACTTTTGTTCTGGACGCAAAAATTCGTTCAAATTAACTTGAAGAGTTTGACCATACAAATCTCCAGACCAATTAAGTAAATGTACTTCAATTGTAGGAGCTTCTCCTGCAACTGTCGGACGACAGCCAATATTCATCACCCCCTTGATTACTGTTTGCTTGAGAACAACATCTACGGAATACACACCATATCGGGGTAAAAACTTTTCGGCAGGAAGCTGCAAATTTGCGGTAGGAAAGCCAATAGTTCGACCCAACTGCTGACCCGTAACTACTGTGCCGATTAGGCTATATGCTCTACCTAACATAGCGTTGGCAGTCTTAATTTCTCCCTCTGACAAAGCTTGACGAATTAAAGAGCTACTAACACGTACTTGTTGATGATTACGGTTTTGGTATTGGCGTAAAGAATTGAGCTGTACCTTAATGCCAAAACTAGCAGCAATTCTCTTTAGATCTTCTCCTGTGCCTTTTCTTTGATAACCAAAACGAAAATCTGAGCCGACACTAATTAGGGTAGCCTGTAATTGCTTAGCCAAAATTTGCTCCACAAACTGCTGCGGACTAAGAGAAGCCAAATCGCGGTTAAACGGCAAAAGAATCAACTGTTCGATGCCTAGATTTGACAAAAGCTCGGCTTTTTGGGTCAGAGGAGTCAAAAATTGTAGTTTGCCTCCAGTAAAAAATTCCCGGGGATGAGGAGTAAAACTAACTACAGAAGGATAGACGTGAGGCTGACTAGATGTCGCAAAAGCATCAATAATTGGTTGCAGCACTATTCGATGCCCTTGATGAATACCATCAAAATTACCAAGTGCGATCGCTGTAGGCGTTTTGATCTGTTCTACGGAAGATACAATTAACACGCTTTACATTTTTACATAATTTATGGCTGATGGGAATAAATGTATCAACTTCTGTACACATTAACGACACTTTTGTGTAGAGAGAACGCAAGGCAAACGCATATTATTTTTAAGAGCCAGACTGAATAAAGATTTGAACTTAATCCATTAACCTCTCATCTTTTTGAACTTTTTGTCATCCCGTGAGCCTCGCCAGTTCCCAATGACTACTAATATTTTCTAGCTTCATCTCAGGATACATTCGTAAAATTGTGTTGGTTAAAACTTTTCCAGGCCCAATTTCAATTACTCTGTCTAAGTTTTTTTCAGCTAAGCGGTTGATAATCTCACGCCAGCGAACTCGACTAGTCATTTGCTCCATCAAACGCTCCTTTAAAATTGTTGCTTCAATAGCCGCTAGAGGTTCAACGTTAGACTTTACTGGGACTTTAGCTGGTTGAAAAGTTACCGCTTGTAAAATTTGGTTAAATTCTTGCGATACTTCTGCCATCAATGGCGAATGAAAAGCCCCACTAACGTTAAGTGGTACGACACGTCTAACTTTTACCTTATCTAGTAAGGCATTTACTCCTTCGGTCGTTCCAGAAATTACTATCTGACCGTTATGATTGTCGTTAGCGATAACTACGCCTGATGTCTGTGAAATTTGTTCCTCAAGGCGATCGCGATTAAATCCGATTAGAGCTACCATAATACCGTAAGGCGCACTTGTCATCAGTTCGGCTCTGCGCTTAACTAACTTTAAGCCTGTTTCAAAACTAAAAACTTCCGCTGCATATAAAGCTGCATATTCTCCTAAACTATGACCTGCAACCAAAGAAGGTGCAAATCCCGCATCCTTGAGCAAATCTGCCAAAATAGTTGAGACAACATATAAGCATGGCTGTGTATAAAGTGTTTGAGATAATTTTGATTCTTGATTAAGGCAAATTTCGGCTACATCCCAGCCGAGAATAGCTTGAGCTTGTTTTAGTCTTGCCTTGGCAAAGGAAAGATTGACTAAATCTGCGCCCATTCCTAAACTTTGAGAGCCTTGTCCTGGAAATACCCACGCTGTTTTCATCATTAAATTTTTTAGTTGTGTAAAGTGGACTTTCTAAAAAAGTAGCGAGTCATAACTGTCACTCAATTACCTCCGCTCAGAAAACTAATTACCAACCAACTGTGAATCAACGTTGTTCATCAAATCAATAGTTTCACTAATTAGCATTACCAAACGCTGATAGTCTTGAATACTTTGTCGATCTAAAGTAGTTCCTTCTCTAACTTTGAGCCATCTTTGACAGACACAATAATTACCTACACAAAAATTCCAAACGTTGGGCGGTACATTTTCAAAATATTGCGCTTGGTTAATCTGAACTAATCCTTTACTAGTATTTTGATTAGGCTCGATATAAGTAATGTTATTAACGGTATTTTCTCCAGGAACTGGATAGGTAACAATAGTTGGGATTGAACGCTTAACCAGTAATTCTTTGACGGCTATTGTCTCTGAAATTAAAGTGTGTTTTGGTGACTTATTTCTTTGTAGTGCTGAGGCTTCTCTTGGTGGTTTGACAATTTCAGCCGTGCGTTTATAAAGCTTGCGGATTTCTACTGTGGCACTATTTTTAAACAGAATTTTCATGATAATAACGTATATATTACTAGATTTTTAAGCCGACCAAACCAGCAAGAGGCACTTTGCAGCCAACTAACATTCCAGATCGTAAGTTGCTTACCAACCTGGCAAATTCAAGTAAATTGTGCTTAGCCTGAATTTTTAATTTAGCATTGTTGTCTGGATAATCCGTTTAAATAAAGCTCATAATTTAGCTGTTTTATGCCTAATTTAAGCGTGAGTTTTGTAGAACTTGACTTTAGTTAAGAAGTATTAAGTAAACTAATTATCTTGAGAATGAGCAAACTAATTTTTAGCAAGCAACAATTAATTTTAGCGAGACAAAAAACAAACATAGTTTCAACAAAGTTCGTACTTTATTTCTACTCACGCCTCAAAACAAAGTATTAATCTAAAAAGTAAGCAAAAGCCAAAAGTAATTTATCAACAGGAATTATTAGTATTGTCAAACATTGCATATATCAAATCAGTGCCACCATTCAAGAATTAGGTTTATCTCATGACTGCTTCATGTCGCCTACAAACGTTGTTAGCTGCTGGTCATTTCGTCTTATCTGCTGAACTAACACCACCCCGTCACCATAATTTACGTCCATTAATGGCGATCGCCGAGCAGCTAGAGGCTTACATGGACGTGATTCAAATCAACGATAATGCCCTAGCCCAAGCGCGATTATCCAATTTAGTTGCGGCTCAGTTTGTCTGGCACGCAGGTATCGAACCAGTTGTTCAGATGACTCTTCGGCATCGTAACCGTATTGCCCTGCAAAGCGATCTATTAGGTTTAGCTGCTTTGGGAATTCGCAATCTGATCGTGGTTGGTGGTTATCCCTGTTCTGTAGGTAGCGATCCACAGGCTCAGGATGCTCAGGACCTGAGTACTATTGAAGCGATCGCAGCTATTAATAATTTAACCGAGCGTGGCTGTATGTTTAACGGTGAAAAGATCATGTCAACCCCTGACTTTTTTATGGGAACTGTGGCATTTACTGAAGTAAAATCGCCAGATCTTGAGGCTAACTTAGATCATCTTGAAGCCAAAATAAATTGTGGCGCCAAGTTCGTTCAGCTACAGGCGACATTTGATTTTAAGTCTTTGCAGCAGTGGATGACGGCAGCAGTTAAGAGAGGACTACACCGTAAGGCTTATTTTATAGCTGCTATGTATCCTTTTAAATCTGAAAAAGAATTAAATCTGTTGCATAGATGGGCAGGTTTACAAGTTCCTGACTGGTTGTTTGCGACAGTTAAGCGTAGTCAATCTGCCAGTTTTCAGTTTAATTTAGAGCTGATTGCCAACATCAAAGCTATCGAAGGAATTAGGGGTCTACATTTTCGCTGCGCTCATCCTCGCAACTGTATTGTTCAACTTGTAGAATCAGCAAAACTACGAGAATCAATCGCTGCTTAAGTGTGCGTCAGAAAGAAAATTCAATCTAGTTATTTTTGACTTAAAAAAATATGAAACGAGTAGTAATTACAGGTATTGGAGTGATCGCGCCTTTAGGTATTGGCAAGGAGCAATTTTGGAAAAATGCCATCGGGGGGGAGTCGTTTCTAACCGCAGATCCAGAAATGGAAGCGATGGGGATTAAAAGTAACGTCTTATGTCGAGTTTTAGATTTTGATTTATCTCAGCATACTTCGGGAGCAGAATTTGAACACCTAATCGAACAAGACCGTGTGGTACAGTTTGGCGTATGTGCCGGAACGATCGCCCTAGAAGATTCGGGAATAGATTTAGCACAGGAAGACCCCGAAACTCTGGGAACGATCTTTTCTTCGGCAATTGGCGGAACTCCATATATTCAAAAGGTTTATGAGCAGTGTACCAATCGAGGTACAGAAGAAATTAGCTACGTAGAGACGGGAGAGAATTTCTACAACGCAGGTATGTTTAATTATTCTGCTGCTTTGTTGGCACGCAAGTATAACTTCCAGGGTCATTGCACCTCTCTCTCTACTGGCTGTACTGCGGGATTAGATGCTCTGGGGTTAAGCTTTGAACTAATCCAGTCTGGAGAAATGTCGGTAATGATGGCAGGCGCAACTGAAGCCCCTTTGACTAGCCTGACCTACGCTACCTTAGATGTAATCGGCTCTCTGTCCGTAGCCGATTGCGAACCTGCCAAATCCTCTCGTCCTTTTGATGCCAAGCGGGGTGGCTTTGTAATTGGTGAGGCTGCTGCGGTTTTGGTACTAGAAGAGTTGGATCATGCCCTAGCCAGGGGCGCGCATATTTATGCTGAGGTAGTTAGCTACTCTAGCGTCAGTAATGCTTTCCATATGACCGATTTACCCGATCACGGTATTCCGATGGCTGCTGTGGTTAGGAAAGTTATGGAGTCGGGTAAAGTTGCCCCAGAAGAACTAGATTACATCAACGCTCACGGTAGTTCTACACCCCAAAATGACGTTTTTGAAACCAATGCTTATAAAACCGTGTTGGGCGATCAAGCGTATCAAGTGCCAATTAGCTCTACCAAATCGATGATCGGACACTCTCTTTCTTCAGCTAGTTTAGTTGGGGTAGTTGCCACCTTGGGCGCGATCGAGCTTTCCACGATTCATCCGACGGCTAATTATGAATTTCCCGATCCAGTTTGCGACCTCGACTATGTTCCTAACGTCGCCAGAGAACAGGAAGTGAATACTGCTATGTTAACTGCTTCTGGTTTTGGCGGTATTCACTCGGCAGCGATTCTGCGCAAGGTAAAACCAGCAGAGACAACGGCGGTTTGACAGTAAGGAATTAAATTAACATTAATTAGTGCAAACATGACAGACAAAAAACGGGTAGTCGTTACAGGAATTGGAATTATTAATCCCTCGGGGATTGGTAAAGATGAATTTTGGCAGAATATGACCGAGGGAAAATCGGCAATTAGGGAGATCGATCGCTTTGATACGACTAATTTTCCTACCAAAGTAGCGGGAGCGATTTCTGACTTTAAGCCAGGAGACTATATTCCCCGCCGTCTAGTGGTCAAAACCGATCGCTTTACCCACTATGCCCTGGCAGCTAGCGAGCTAGCTCTAGCAGATGCTGACCTCGATTTAGAACAAGAAGATTCTTATCGCGTTGGGGTTTGGTTTGGTAATAATGCGGGCGGTTGGGATATCTGCGAACGGGGTTTTAAGGAGCTATATAACGATGGCCCAACTATGGTTAACCCCTGGCAGGCTACCGCCTGGTTTCCCACCGCTGCTCAAGGTTATGTTACTATCCGTTACGGTATTCGCGGCTATAGCAAAAGCTTTGTCTGCGATCGCGCCAGTGGTGCTAGCGGTTTGTATTTTGGCGTTAAGTCCATTCAGCAGGGACATAACGATGTAGTCTTAACAGGTGGCTCAGAAGCTCCCATCACTCGTTTTGGCATGGTGTGCTATTACGAAACTGGAGAAATTAGCGCGGCTGACAATCCAGATAAAGCCTATCAGCCTTTTGATCGAGAGCGATCGGGGGTTGTTTTAGGAGAAGGTAGCACCGTCTTAGTTTTAGAGTCAGAAGAACACGCCATAGCTCGCGGGGCAAAGATCTACGGTGAAGTAACCTCTGGCAGCATGACTACTGATACCAATCCAACTGAAGGAATTCACTTCAAGCGGGCAATGAATAAAGCTCTGACCAATGCCAACTTGTCTCCTTCAGATATTGATGTTGTGTTTGCCGAAGGTTGCGGGACTCAAACAGGCGATCGCCTAGAGGCAGAAGCCATTAGTGCTGTATTTGCCCAAACTGCCCCTGACGTACCCGTTACCGTTCCCAAATCTTTGTTTGGTCATCTTTATGGGGCTAGCTGTACTACTGAAGTTGCCTGTAGCCTGTTGGCAATGGAAACGGGTCAATTACCTGTTATGCAGTCCGTTAATCCCGACCAAGACTGCCAGCTAAACTTTGTGACTCAGGCTCAATCTGCCTCGGTTTCGCGAACGTTAGTTAATTCCCGCGCCCGCGAAGGAGTTAATGCTTCCTTTGTCATTAGCAAGTAGGGGCGTTTCGTGCGATGCGTAGCGAGTCCTTTAGGGAAACGTCCCTACATCCCTACATAAACAAAAATACTTGTGAGGTTAATTAATGATCGATCCCGCACTGAAAGCCGTTCTAATCGACCTAGGCTTTTCTGAAGAAGAACTTACCGATACAGCTTCAATTCGTCAGGACTTACAGCTAGATTCTACTGAAACCGTTGATATCTCCCTGGGATTAAAACGACGTTTAGGTATCAATATCAAACTAGAATCCCGCCAAGATATGACTTTAGCCGAAATCAGTCAAAAAATTGCTCAAGCTGTTGCCCAATCTAGTTCCGAAGAGAATAACTATGTTGAAACTTCAAAGCCAACACAACCTCAAACCGCGAACGCTATTCAACAGAAATAGAAATAAAAGTCTGTGCTTAAAAAGTAGAAGTCAAATCGTGAAGCTATCTACCTATTGTCCGCCATCCTCTACACCTGACCCTAAGAAAATGGAGATGGGAATTGGAATTGATATTGCTTCTGTAGATCGGATCACACAGTTAATCGATCGCTATGACCGAGAAACCCTAAGCTTGTTATTTACCCTGGGCGAAATTAATCGTTCTCACTCAGCCAAAAGTCCCTACCAGCACTTTGCTGTCTGTTTTGCGACTAAAGAAGCAGTGGGAAAAGCTTTGGGTACGGGTTTAGCAGGCATTGACTGGCATGATATTGAAGCAGTTGTTTCCGATTTTCAGTTAACCATTAAGCTTTACGGCAAAGCCAAGTTACAGGCTGCCAAACTAGGTTTTACCAATTGGGTTGCTAGCTGGTCAAGCTGTAATGACTACGTACTGGTTCATGTAATTGCTAGCTGAATATTTGTAGAGAAACCATGAATTTAACCTATAAACAACTGCCTGATATCTTTAATATTGCCGCTTACTTTCTCAAAAATAATCTTTATCGAGAAAATGGTGAAGGAGTTGCCTTTTACCACCAGGATGAAGTCTATAGTTATCGTAAGGTTAATGAAGAAGTCGGTCATGCAGCAGGATTGCTGTCTAAACTTGGTTTAGAGCGGGAAAACCGCATCGCGATTTTATTGCCTGATAGCCCTGAGTTTGTCTTTGCTTTCTGGGGTGCGATTTGGATGGGTGCAATTCCCGTGCCGATCAACACTGCCTGTAAGATTGAAGACATTCACTATATTCTCCAAGATTGTCGTGCCAAGGTTCTAATTACCAACCAAGAATGGCAGGCTCAACTATCCCTTGATGATTCTGAGTTTTTGCGTCAGGTTATTCTAACTGATGGAGAAGATTCATTTAAGCAGCAGTTAGCTCAAATAAATCATGTACCCACTCCCGCCTGCACTTCTCCTGACGAACCCGCATTTTGGCTTTATACCTCTGGCAGCACGGGTAAACCAAAAGGTGTAGTTCATCTCCATCGCAGCATGGCAGTCTGCGCTGAAGAATATGCTCAAGCTACAATGGGTTTGCAGCAGGACGATATTATCTATTCAGTAGCCAAAATGCCTTTTGCCTATGGTTTAGGCAACACTTTATATATGCCAATGGCGGTTGGTGCAGCTTCGGTCTTAACTGATGCTAATAATGTTTTTGACATCATTGCCGATATTAATCGCTATCAGCCGACGATTTTATTTGCCATCCCAGCAATTTATTCGGGGATTTGGGCGGTTCAAGAAATTGCTCCTCTTGACACCAGTTCCATAAGACTTTGTATTTCAGCCGCCGAACAGCTACCCAAAAGCGTCTGGCGTAAATGGCAAACTGGCTTCGACTTGGAAATTTGTGAGGGCATCGGCACCAGCGAGTTTCTGCACATCTTTCTGTCCAATCGTTTGGGAGAATGTCGTCCTGGTAGCTGCGGTAAACCCGTTTCAGGCTATGACGTTCGCATCGTGGACGATCGCGGTTTCGATCTACCTAGAGGCGAAATTGGCAATCTTCAGGTGGAGGGAAGCAGTCTGATGCTGCAATACTGGAATCGCCACCGCGAAACGCGAGAAGTGATTTACGGTAACACCATGCGGACTGGAGATAAATATCTCTGCGATCAAGACGGTTATTTCTTCTTTATGGGACGCAAAGACGATCTGTTTAAAGTCAGCGGTCAGTGGGTATCTCCCTTTGAAATTGAAGATGTTTTACTCCAGCATGAAGCAGTTTTAGACGCTGCCACTGTTCCCGAATCTAATAGTGGTCAGAATTTAACTCATGTAGTTGCCTATATCAGTCTCAAGTCTGGTTATGAAGAGTCTAAACAGCTCAAAGATAGTCTACGTAAATTTGCTAGGGCTAATTTACCCCACTTTAAAGCACCCAAGACGATCCACTTTTTAGATCAGCTACCCCGCACCCCGACAGGCAAGATTCATCGTAAATCGTTGCTCAAAGCCCGTCAGTTAGTGGAATCGAAGAATTGATTACTCTGTACAAGCGATCGCTCCTTGCTAATTATTCTGTACGGGCGAATCGCCCCCTACCAAATTATGACAACAACAACTACAAATAAAAAACTAGCAATGGGCCCAGAGGACGTTGCTACTATCGAAGACCGAGGTGGCCAAATCCACGTTTTGATCTCTCCCACCAGCGTTGGCTCAACCAAAATGATCATGGGTACGGCTACCGTCCCAGTTGGGGGGAAAGTCTTAAATCATGCCCATCCTCACAGTGAAGAATGCTTCTATGTCCTGCGAGGCAAAGGGAAAATCGTGGTTGAAGGCGTAGGAGACGTAAATTTTCAAGCAGGTCAAGCGGTGCTGACTCCTCAAGGAAAAGCCCACTCGATCTACAACGTCGGCGATGAAGAAATTGTGGTGGTGTTTGCCTCTGGCCCTCTAGCACCATCACCCAAAGAAGGACACATTATTTTAGAACAAGAAGGAGACAGTTAAATGAAAAATATGATGAAAGAAGCCCCCGAAGTGGCTCAAAGTTTTTTCGATCTAGCCAAGTCAGCGCGGGAATATTCCCCCTTGGGCATGAAAACTAACGAGTTAATTATCTTAGGCATTTTTGCTGCTCATCGAGGACTCAGAGGCATTAATACTCACGTCGAACGAGCGATGGAAGAGGGCGCTACCAAAGAAGAAATTATCGCCGCTATCTTACTTGCACTCCCCATTGTCGGCATTACCGATACAAACTTGGCTCTCGATGAAGCAATGATCCACATTGATGCCTATATGCAAAAAAAGGAGCAAACCGAAGGTGCAGCTAGTCGATCTTAGCGTTTTAGTCGAAAACTCGGTTTCCGAACCGATGAAAATAGAGGTAGAAAGGCTCGATCATCATCGGGGGGCAAAGGAGTTTTGCGGTAAGGTAGAAGCCCGCAACCAAGCTAAGTCCGATCCTCGTCGCCTACAGGTAGAAGATTTTCCCGATCGCGCTTTTATTACTCTCGATACGGTAACTCTACCTACTCACATGGGAACTCACATCGATGCACCGATTCATTATGGCGTCCAGAGTGAGGGCAAACCTGCCCGTAGCGTCGATCAGCTACCTTTGGACTGGTTTTATCGCCCTGGAGTACGCTTAGATTTAACCCATAAGCAAGCGGGAGAGTTTATCACCGTTGAGGATATTCACAACGCCCTCAAGCAAACTCAGCATGAACTTAAGCCTTTAGATATTGTGTTGCTGTGGACGGGGACAGATCGACTTTGGGGTAAAAGAGAGTATTTTAGCGACGCGCCAGGCATGAGCCGTGAGGCTACCGAATGGCTAGTAGATCGGGGCATTAAAGTCATCGGCATCGATACCTATGGATTCGATCGCCCTTTCGTAACCATGCTCGAAGACTTCTGGAAAACAGGCGATCGCGAAGTACTTTGGCCGGCTCACTTTTACGGACGAGAACGGGAATATATCCAGATCGAAAGACTGGCAAATCTCGATCGTCTACCGCCAACAGGCTTTCAAGTAGCTTGTTTTCCTTTAAAGATTAAAGATCTTGACGCTAGCTGGGTTCGGGCTGTTGGGATAGTTTCTTAATTAAAGCTAATAGCTATTAGCCATTAGCTATTAGCTATTAGCTTTTCAACAATACACAATCACTGCATGGGAGTACATAACATAATGTCAGAATTACCAGGTTACACTCATAATACTATTGTCATTTTAAAAGACTTTGATACGGTTTTTGATTTGACGAACGATATTGAGCTTTGGCCGCAACTGTTTACTGAATATAAGGAAGCTAAAGTCTTAGAACGGGATGGTAATAAAGTAACTTTCCAGCTTACTACCTTTCCTGAAGGCGAACGTCCTTCTAGAACCTGGGTTTCCACCCGCATCATCGATAAACCAGGCAAAAAAGCCGAAGCGCAACGAGTCCAGCAAGCTTTTCCTTTCAAGGAGATGAAAATCCAGTGGACTTATGAAGAACTACCTCAAAATGTCGGTACGGTAATGACTTGGGAACAGAGATTTGAGCCAGCTGAAGGCGCATGGTCAGTAGAAAAAATGGAGGCATTTCTCAATCGCAATACCAGAGTGCAGATGCAGGCTATCAAAGAAGGAGTCGAAGCTTGGTCTGCTAAAAAACCTGCCACAGTCTCCGTTTAACCATAGCTAATAGCTATTAGCTTCTTTTTAGTAATTAGTCCTTATTTGGAAATTAAGTAATCACCAAAGTTATGTATTTACTAGCCGATAATTTACAGACCTATCACGAAGTTTTTGTTCCAGGAAAAACCGATCCTTTAATGTTGCTACGAAATGCGATCGCCGCAGATATCTTTAGCGACTATATGATGTATGAAGGGGAAAACGAAGTTCGCATTGTTGCTAATCCTTTAGCTGATGTGGCAGTAGGAGTAGATATGATTCACAGCAGTTATCTGGGGGAAACTTACTCTCAGGCAGCTAGCGATCCGCTCAAGCAAGTAGAGACAGTTCTGAGTCATTTACCTGTAGAAAATTGGACGGCTTATGGCTACGTCGGTTTTGATATTGCTCGCTTTTATTCTGCTTACTCTAAAGCGATCGAGCAACCAATGCTTTACTTTTTTGTGCCAGAAATCGAGTTGCGAATTACCGATAAAGGAGTTCACATTCGCAGTATTAATTCTCCAACCAAACTATTAGAAGCAATATCAGCCGAAACCGAGCGACCAGAGTATGTCGCTACTCCGCCAACTGTAGAAGCAGGGGATAATCACGAGTATGAATCTAGAGTCGGCGATTTAGTCTCGGCAATTCAACGAGGCGATCTACATAAGGCAATTATTTCTCGTTCTGTAGAGGTTAAAGGCGATCTTGATGTCCTAGGTACTTATACTTTGGGAGCTGCTAGCAACAATGCGGCTCGTTCTTACTGCTTTAAATTGGGTGATGTGCGTTCGGTTGGTTTTAGTCCTGAGATTTTGATGGAGGTAAATGCTAGCGGGTTTGTAATTACCAATCCTTTGGCAGGAACTAGACACCGCGAAGCCGATCCCGCTAAAGACGCACTTCTGCACGAGGAGTTATTTACCGATGCTAAAGAAGTTAAAGAACACGCTCTTTCGGTGTGGCTAGCACAGGAGGAAGTATCTCGGGTTTGTCAGCCCGAAACCGTACAGGTATTTGACTTTATGGAAGTAAAAAAATATCGCACTGTGCAACACTTGTCCTCGCGAGTTGGCGGACAGCTAAAAACCGATAAGTCTTTGTGGGATGCCCTCAAAGTTCTCTTTCCTGGCATTACCGTCTCGGGAATTAATAAAAAACTAGCCCTAGAATGGATCGATCGCCTGGAAGATAAACCTAGAGGTCTTTACGCGGGTGGTATTGGTTGGGTAGACAGTGACGGAACAGCAGATCTAGCGATCGCCATTCGTTCGGCTTATCAATATGGTGACAGTGTTTATCTCAATGCTGGGGCGGGTATCGTCGGCGAATCTGTTCCCGAAAAGGAATATGTTGAGTCGGTTAACAAAATGAACACCATGCTGTCTAACATCGTGATGGAGTCTGAATAGAAGTCAGAAGTCAGAAGTCAGAAGTCAGAAGTAGGAAGTCGTGATTTAGGAAGTTCGTAGGTTGGGTTAGTGGCAGCGTAACCCAACGAAACATATTTCTAAACTGACACCAATAATTTGATGGGTTACGACGAATTATTGTATCGAGGTCAGAGTGAAAATTATCGCCGTCTAACCCATCCTACTTTAATTTCCTCTATTCTTAACCGAGTAGCGATCGCCATACAATATGTCCTGACATGACAAACATTACCCACAGTCCTAATTGATAAGACAAATTGCGCCACGGCTGAAGTGCTGTCAAATAACTAATTGCATGGGCGATGCGTCCGATGACAAATAGGGGTAAATAAATTATTAGTCCAGTCTGCCAACAGCCTAATTGTACGTAGGTCATGGCTAAAAACAGAAAAATCGGAATATTTTCCCCATCATTACGCAGTACACTTTGCGCCCGATCTACCAATTCGCTCTGCTTTGATGCATCAGGCTGGTGACCAAAGAATTTATCGAATATTACCGCATCTTCAGGATTAGAAAAACCGCGATGTTTATATCGCCCATACACCTGCACCAAAACCATGGCAAACATTTTTACAAACAGTGCTACAACCGTTAGCCCGTAAACTTTCCAGCTATCCATCGGTCACTTCCCCAATTGTCGAAGCTTGTCATGATGCTTTTGATCTAAACAAACAGGTTGTTATCTTGTCAATCTATAGAACCCATTTGAAAGTTTAGACATTACACCAGAAATATCTGAATTTTTCAATTCACAATAGACGTACAATATGCCATTTATCAATGTTTCAGACTATAAGGTCAATTATCAAGCCCCTCAAGGAATACCTGAATCCGATTCCAAACCCATAATGTTACTGGTACACGGTGCGGGGGGAAGTAGCCGTCATTGGCTGCCCATGCTATCTCAGTTGAATGCTGATATCTTTCCAGTAGCGGTAGATTTACCAGGACACGGCGAGACATCAGGAACAGTGCCTAATTCCGTTACGGCAGTTGCCGAATTTCTCGATAGTTTTTTGACTGCAATCAAGATCAAACAGCCTATTTACTATGTCGGGCATTCTTTAGGTGGGTTAATTGGACTACAGTTTGCTCTCAATTATCCCCAAAGAGTAAAACAGCTAGTAGTAATGGCAACTTCTGCCAAGATTAAGCTGCATCCCGACTTTTTGGCATCGGCTTTAAGTGGTGAATGGGATTTAGCAACTTTGCGTCAAAGCTTTGCCCCTGAAGTACCAGAAACGAGCAAAAATTTAGTTTTAAATGAATTTAAGCATACTCGTTTAGATTCAGCTGCGGATGACTTTATGGGGGTTAGCGAAATCGATCTTAGTAGCGCGATCGCATCTTTGTCGATTCCCACCCTAATTATTACTGGTGCGGATGACGTAATTATTTCTCCCCGCAAAGGAATGTTGTTGCTCAAGCAAATACCCGATGCTCGTCTCGTGAATATTCCTGGTGCTGGTCACTATTTACAGGTAGAAGAACCTGACAAAGTAGCTAAAGAGATCGAAGAATTTTTGTTAAGTGCGCTCGTAGGAAGTAGTAAGTAAGTAAGTAAGTAAGTAAGTAAGTAAGTAAGTAAGTAAGTAAGTGAGTCGCCAAGTCTCTAATTCCCCTATACCCACGCACTAATTACCATGCGCCGATTATGAAACCCCAATTAAATTTTACTGGCAATGACCATCGTTTCCGACGCAGCTACGCTATTATTGGCACTGGTGCAATCGGCGGTTTTTATGGAGCTTGCTTACAAAAAGCGGGCTTTGACGTACATTTTCTCTTCAATCGTGATTATCAGTATGTTAGCCAACATGGGCTGGTTATTGAGTCTCCTGATGGCGATTTTACTCTACCTTCGGTTAAGGCATATCGTGATGCCAAGCAGATGCCTCGATGTGATGTAGTCATCGTCGCGCTAAAGACCACTAATAATTATCTTTTGCCGCAAATTCTCCCCCAGGTTCTTAAAGAGGATGGGGTAGTACTGGTACTACAAAATGGTTGGGGTATGGAGGAAGAGATCGCTCAAATAGTGGGTAGCGATCGCCTGATGGGAGGTATTTGTTTTACCTTTAACTATAAAGTTGGGGCGGGTCATATTCGCCATCTCGACTATGGTTTAATCACGTTAGCTGACTATGCTCCTGGCTATGCGGCTGCGGGAGTGACTACCAGATTGTGTCAGATTGCCGCCGACTTTAGCAGTGCTAATGTGATGATTCAACTACATGAAGATTTATTTTTAGCCCGTTGGCAAAAGTTGATCTGCAATATTCCTTTTAACGGGCTTTCGGTGATCTTAAATTCAGCTATCGAAGAGCTAATTGGTAATGCAGATGTTCTGACTTCGATCGAACAGTTAATGGCGGAAATAGTGGCAGCCGCCTCGGCATACGGTCGCCAAAT
Organism: Pleurocapsa sp.; assembly: GCA_050330395.1. Lineage (GTDB taxonomy): Bacteria > Cyanobacteriota > Cyanobacteriia > Cyanobacteriales > Xenococcaceae > Waterburya. The sequence continues at coordinate 30,233 of JBHJNW010000107.1, read as the reverse complement.
TCCCGAACTCTATATTCAGAAGCGACTCCAACAAACTGCCACGATGAAGCATTACCAAACCAGTATGAAAGTGGATTTCGACCAAGGGCGATCGCTAGAAGTAGAGGCGATTTTTGGCAATCCTCTGCGTAAAGCTTGGCAAGCTGGCGTACAAATGCCCCAGGTGTCGATGCTTTATCGACAGTTAAAGTTTTTTGATGCCCAAAATCGTCTTGCCGAGACAGCTTCTCTATAACAGTAACAGACGAAAATAAACCGCTTAAAGCCTCGTCATAAAAACCTTTAGACTTTTAAAACTTTACTCCATACAGGGTAGGGCGAATGCCCAGATCGTCGTTGGACGTAGACTTATAAACCCTTGCTTTTTGGGACTTGGGAATTCTGACTCTTAATTTTGGAAATCCACGTAGCGAGATTAGCGACCATCCAAAACAAACAGTTTTTCAAGATAAATTAGGAGAAGAAAAGTTTGCTTAATCATAAATTACCTGAGTCTAAATCTAGTTCATCAATTACAAATTTAGATCAACTACCTTTAATCAAAGTAGAACCTAAATCTGCACCAATTCCGCCGCAGGTTAAAGTAGTTCGTGTTTTCCGTTTGGTAATGGCATTCAGTGCAGTAATTACCGTCGGATTAATTGCCACTAAACACTACTCACAAGTACGTAGTCGTCAGGCGTTTATTAATGCGGAAATTGTTTCGGTTCGCAATCCTATTGCTGGTAATTTACAGCTAAAAAATCTTCAACCAGGTCAATTAATTACTTCAGGAGAAAACATTGGCGCGGTCAAAAATTTACGAGAGGGGGCAGAACTAGAGGTAACGAAACAGGGTTTGATCTCACAGATCGAACAGGCAAAACAAACGTTAGTTAGTCTTGATGCCCAAATTGCTAATCGCCGCCAATTAATTGCTCAGGTAGAAGCAGAAGCCAGCAATCAACAGAGTTTAGGAGTAGATTATGAGATGCAGCAGTTAGAAATTGTGCAAAATCAACTCAATCACAGCCTGTTTGTCGCTCAAACTGCCCAAAAAGACCAAGATCGTCTACAGGCTTTAGCCGATCAAGGTGTAATTGCTCAAGATAAAGTAGAAAGATCGCAGTTGAATTATAATCGCGCTCAAAATATGGTGAAAAGTGCGCGATCGCAACTTAAACAGGCTCAACAGAAGATAGAAGCAGCCAAAGCTGGACTACAGCTAGACGGTTCTAAAACTCTTGGCTATTCAGAAATTCGTCAACGAGAATTACAGACGGAAATTAGCGATCTGCAACAGCAACAGGCCGAGGTAGCAGTACGTCAACAAACTACTGAAGCTGAATTGGCTAAAATTAATCGCCAGCTATCACTCAATCAACGGGCTGTAATTACCAGTCCGACTGACGGAACTGTTTGGTCGGTAGAGTCTAAGACTGGAGAATATGCCGATCCTAGCACTCCGATCCTAGAACTTTTAAACTGCCAAAATCGCTGGGTAGAAGCCTTTTTCTCCGAGCAAAATACTGAAAAACTTTATCCTGGTAGACCTGTAGATGTACGTTTATTAGGTACAGAGAATAATCAGTTTGTTAGCGGCACGATTGAATCGGTTCGGGCAGGTTCGGGACGAGTGGAAACAGGAAAAGATATCGCCGTTCCTCCGCCAAATAATGTCCGTCGCCAGGTAGCAGTGCGAGTCAAGCTAAATGAGTTACCTGAGGTTGATTCAGTCCAGTTTTGCGACGTGGGACGTAGCGCTGAAGTAGTTTTTAATCGAGGTTCTCTTTAAATGGAGGAAGATTGGTGGCAAATAATTTGAAGCTAGATTGGTTCAAGCGTGTCGAACAGGGACTTTTAACCTTAGCAATAGTTGGCGGGTGCTTTCTGTTGATTCAAAAGCTAGAAATATTAGGAACGCTGACGGAACTATTGAACTTTTGGCAATGGGGTCAGTTTACTTTTGGCAGCGTTGCGACTTCTACAAATACTCTTATCTTGCCTAGTTTAATTGGTGTTGCCAGCACCTTGGCAATTATTCAGCTATATCCGATTGCTCCCCCAAGATGGCTGCGGTTAGTCGTAATCTCGATTTTACTCCTATTGTTAGGACGCTATTTTTTTTGGCGGCTTTTTGCCACACTCAATCTAACTGACCCCATCAACGGTACTTTAAGCGTTGCTCTCTTAGTTGTCGAGGCTTTGGGCTGGATTTTGAGTATTTCTTCGCTGATTTTAGCCGTCTTAGAACGCGATCGCACTATCGAAGCTGACCGAATGTCCAAAGCTGTGTTGCAGGGTGAATATCTTCCTTGGGTAGATGTCTATATACCTACCTATAATGAGTCGGTAGCAATGTTGCGACGCACCATAATTGGCTGTCAGGGAATGGACTATCCCCATAAGCGTATTTATTTGCTCGATGATTGTCGTCGTTGGCAAATGAAAGATCTGGCTGAAGAACTAGGCTGTAATTATCTAACTCGTCCTGATAACCGTCATGCTAAAGCAGGTAACATCAATCATGCCCTACTGCATACTCATGGCGAATTAATTGTCGTCTTTGACTGTGATTTTATTCCCACCCGCAATTTTTTAACTCGTACCGTGGGCTTTTTTCAGCAGCCTGAAACGGCGTTAGTCCAGACTCATAAAGCCTATTATAATAGCGATCCGATTCGGCATAATTTGGGCTTGCAAAGCGTCATTACCAACGACGAAGATCTGTTTTTTGGCTCAATTTTATCTGGTCGCGATCGCGCTAATTCAGTAATTTGCTGTGGTTCTTCTTTTCTGGTGCGTCGTCGGGTTCTCGATCGCATTGGCGGTATTCCGACTGAAACCCTGACTGAAGATTTCGTAACTTCCCTCAAGATTCAGGCTTTAGGCGATCGCGTTATCTATCTTAATGAAGCTCTTTCGGCGGGGTTAGCTGCTGAAAACATTGGTGGCTATATCGATCAGCGTTTACGTTGGGGACAGGGAACAATTCAAACTTTATTCTGTCGGGCGAATCCCTTTAGCCTAGCTGGTTTAAATCTGGTGCAGCGTTTTATTCACGGCTTAGGAATCCTCTACTGGTTTCAGTCTGGTGCTTATGTGGCATTTTTATGTTTGCCCCTGGCTTTTTTCTGGTTGGGAATTGAACCAATCAGGGCTAGCTTAAGTGAGATGCTGTTTTTTTTCTTGCCTTATTATCTTACTTTTGTCGTAGTTTTTTGCTGGTTAACTGGCGGTAGGCGATCGGTTTTTTGGGCAGAAGTTTATGCAGCGATTATTGCTTTTCCTGTAGCTTTTATGGTGATTAATACCTGTATTAATCCCTTTGGTAAAAGTTTTAAAGTAACTCCCAAAGGTGTATCAGCTAAAAGGGCAATGTTAAACTGGCAGGCTGCTAGTCCTTTGATTATTCTCTTACTACTTTACTTATGCTTAATTGTTACGCAGATTTTAAACTGGCAATGGGTTTCAAATTCGGATACGGTTAGTATCGGTCTATTTTGGGCAATTTATAATACTTTTGTTTTATCTGTGGCAATTTTGATTGCGATCGATGTACCACAACAAGTTCTAACTAATTTTTTCCCGCTTCAGCTATCGTGCAATCTGCATTTAGCCGATCGCACTTTTTATGGCGTTACTAACAGTCTTTCTGAATGGGGAGCTAATAGCTATTTTAGTAATAATTCTACTATTGATACTGCGATTAAGATGGGTTTTCTAGATATTCCTGGTATTCATCTATTTGACGCTCCTGTAGTTATTAACAGTATCTCTCTGGATCGGCATAATAATTTAGATATAGAATTTAATTTTTCAGAATTAGATATTTGTAGCCAAAGAAAATTAGTCAACTTTGTCTTTGGACAACCAGAACGCTGGCAAGCACAGCCGATTAATGAAGTTAAATCGCTTTGGTCTTTGTTTGGTTCTATCTTTCGGATTTATCCTTTGACTAGAAATATTTAAAAGCGTGTGGATAGCTAGATAAGTGAACGTGCAAAATTAATTTCCTAGTTGTGACTGGGAAAAGGGGAAAGGGAAAGGGTAAAGTCTAAAGTTTAATCTAAAAAGCTAAAAGCTAATAGCTAAAAGCTAATAGCTAATAGCTAATAGCTAAAAAGCGAAGCGAGGCGGTCTTGGGGGTTTCCCCCATGAGCCATCGCTTCAAGAATCAGTCGATCAACAACGTAGTTTATCAAGCGCGAAAACTGCTTTAACTTATGTATTTATCAAATAAAATTCGGTTTTTATCTAATGAATCGATGACCTTTTTAAGAATCTCTTGTTTGGCTTTAATGATAGTAGTAATGCTGCATTATACCCAACCGTTTATAAGTAATTCGGCGACTGAAAATAGTAATTATAAATATCTAGTAAAAGTATTCGATCGCTCTTTGGCAATTACTCAGACTGGTGAAAACTTCCAAGCTACATCCAGTAAAAATAGTCCTCAGCCTGAATCTGAAACTAAGCTTGGTTTTATGGTTAGCTATGCACCAATCAGTTCGACTCCTGAATTCGACGCGATCGCTCAAAAAGTCGCCTTCACCTATGATAACGCCGTTGCTGCTTTAGCTTTTATGGCGGTAGGCGATCAAGAACGAGCCAGACAGATTGTCGATACTTTAGTTGCTGCTCAAAAGCGCGATCGCTACTTTCAAGATGGACGGATTCGTAATGCTTACAAAGGAGGTAGAATCGATCCAAAATCAAATCATTTTTTACTTCCTAGCGAATTTGACGAGGCGACTAATAGTTGGCAAGAAAGCGAGTTTAACGTCAGCACCCATACGGGTAATGTTGCCTGGGCAATGCTGGCACTTTTGGGATATTACGAAAGCTACGGGCAAGAAGAATATTTGGCAGCGGCGATTTCCTGGGGAGAATGGATCGAACACAACTGCCGTGATGAGCGAGGTGCTGGAGGATATGTAGGTGGCTTTACTGGCTGGGAAGAACAAGCAAAACGACTGGACTATAAATCTACCGAACATAATCTCGATCTGTATGCAGCTTTTGCCAGACTTTATTTGATAACGGAAAATCCAGTCTGGCAACAACGAGCTAAGTATGCCAAACAGTTTGTTTTTGCCATGTGGGATCGAGATGGAGGGAAATTTTGGACGGGAACAGAAGACGATGGTGCGACTATTTACCAAGAAGTAATTCCCCTAGATGCTCAAGCCTGGACACCTTTGGCTCTTAAGCAAGCTGGTAAACCCTACTGGCGATGTCTGGAATATGCCGAACAACACCACCAATTAGCAGCAGGTTTTGATTTCAATCAAGATCGAGACGGAGTTTGGTATGAGGGTACGGCACAGATGGCATTAGCATATCAAGAAACAAATCAACCTCAAAAAGCTCAGGCAGTATTAGCCATGCTCCAAGCAGGAAAAGAGGCATCTGGAGGAATGCCCACCAGCGATCGCAGCACCTTGACAACAGGTTTTATCCAGCCTGACGGTAATCCTTGGCTCTACTTCCGTAGTCTGCACGTTGGCGCAACCGCCTGGGCAGTATTAGCCGAACAGGGAGTTAATCCTTTTTGGCTAGGTAGTGAGTGACACGATACTTCTCGGTTAAGTTTCTTTAGTTATTAGTTATTAGCTTTTAGCTTTTAGCTCTTAGCTCTTAGCTCTTAGCTTCGGGAATTGCGCAAGCCAATTGGTTTTGAACAAATAAACAACTAACAATCGAGTATTCATCTGCGTTTATCTGTGGACAAATAACTAAGAACAACAATGACTAACAATAAACTATTAGAATTAGCCCGCGACAAAGAATATCAGCAAATCATCGACAATCTGCCGAATTACCCGTTAACCACGGTTACCGAAGTAGCAGATTTTCTGAGGGAAGAAGATGTTTACAATGTTGCCATGTCTTTGTACCGTTACTTACTCAGACAGCAAGAAACCTCTGACTATTATTATGGCATCGGTCAGTGTTACGGCAAGATTTATAACTATAACCTTGCTCTCTGGCATTTAGAAAAGGCTTTTGATCTGCAACCAAACCGTTTGGGAGCAAATTACTACGCCTATATTCTCGAACGGAATTTCCAGATGGAGCAAGCCAAAATCTGGTATCACAAGGCATTAAAAGACGGATATGACCAAGATCTCTGGACTCTTTCTCATTACGCTTATTTTCTGGAAAAAAACCAGCAAAAGGTATTAGCACAAAGTTATTATGAACAGGTTTTACAGCTAAATCCTGCTTATACCTGGGCGATCAAACGCTATGCACTGTTTTTACTAAAGGAAGGGCGATCGTCGCCATCTTTAGAACTGATGCAGAAGGCACTTCAAGATTTTCCGAAAAGTCCGTTTGTCAAACTCAACTATCTAGAATATTTAATTATTTGCACCATGGATAGTGAATACGAGTCATATTTAGCTAGTCTAGATTATGACCATTCTCCCTTGCCTTTTCAACTTTTGGTAGACTTATTTGACTATTTTTGGCGATATTTGCTTAAAGGTGAGTCTAATGAGCCACAAGTGCGAGCATTTGAGCAAAAAGCTAGTCAACTTAAGGACAGTATTCATCGAGATTTTGACGATCTCAATGAAATTTTAATTAGTAATAATGGTGATATAGATGAGTGGCAGCGATTGATCGCCTTTTTGCTGCTGTAGGAACGGTTCGTGAACCGCCCTTAAGATCGATTAACCAACTGGATAAAAACTTTTGAAGCTAATACAGATTGAGAAAAAACTCCCAATTCTACGCGCTTTTCGCTATCGGAATTATTGTCTTTACTTTATGGGACAGGGAATTTCGCAGATTGGTAACTGGAGTACCCTGTTGGCTACCAGTTGGCTGGTTTATCAATTAACCGACTCCGCTTTTTTATTGGGTGTAGTTGGATTTGCCAGTCGCATTCCCAGCTTATTTATTTCTCCAATCGCTGGCGTTATTGCCGATCGCGGTTCGCGTCATCGCATTATCATTATCACGCAAATTTTATCGATGGTGCAGTCATTGCTGCTGGCTGTATTGGCTTTCAGCAATATAATTAATGTTTGGCAGATTATCGTGCTGGGACTGTTTCAGGGTATAGTCAGTGCTGTATATATGCCGACACTTCAGGCTTTTGTCAACGAAATAATCGAGCAGCCAGAAGACTTGGGTAATGCGATCGCCCTCAACTCTTCTTTGGTTAGCAGTGCTAGATTAATTGGCCCTGCGGTAGCGGGTTTTTTGGTAGCAAGTGCTGGTGCGGGAATTTGCTTTCTGCTGGATGGACTTAGTTATTTGGCAGTAATTGCTGGGTTTTTGGCGATGAAAGTTCCTCCCACTAAAATTGCCCCTAGCACTACCTCAACCATCTACAAGCTGAAAGAAGGATTTGACTATGCTTTTGATAATTCGGCAATTCGTTCGATGCTGTTATTGCTATCTTTGTTGGGATTTGTCGGCTTACCCTACGTAACTTTAACGCCCATTTTTGCCGCCGATATTCTCCAGGGGGGTGCGGAAACTTTAGGCTTATTGATGGGGGCTTCTGCCTTAGGAGCTTTAATTGCTAGCGTCTATCTCAGTTCGCGATCGCATATTTTTGGTTTAGAAAAGGCGATCGCGATCGCGCCTGTTTTACTCGGAATTGGCTTGATTGTTTTCTCTTTCTCGAAGATTTTATTATTTTCTTTGCCGGTAATGGTAATAATTGGCTTTAGCGTAATTTTACAGCTAGCTTCCACCAATACGGTCTTGCAAACTATTGCTGATGATGACAAACTAGGCAGATTGATGAGTCTAGTTTCGATGGCTTTTATGGGTGTCGTTCCCTTTGGCAGTTTATTTTCTGGTTGGTTAGCTAGTCAGATTGGCGTAACTAATGCCTTTATTTTTAATGGCTTGGTTTGTATTGCAGGTGCGCTAATTTTTATTCGCCAACTTAAAAGTATTCAACGGGTATTGCTTGAATAGCTCTTAGCTTTCAAGAATGTAATAGTAAAACAGAATAGGGATTTAAAGTAAATGAGTTGAGATTTGTTTTTGCTGCGGCATCAGATGTTTTTACTCCCTCAGCATCTAAGGAATGTATTGTCGTTTTTCCTATTTCAAAAGAGCCGTGTTTTTCGGTAAGATTTACTTGAGCGTATTCGTCTGATTTGTTGATCAATAAAAGAGAACGTCCGCCATTTTGTTGCTCAATCGGCAAAGCTTCGATCCAAGAGCGATCGCTCTGATTTTCCATTACCTTGCCGATCAAAAACTTATTTGCCCAGGCAAATACTGTTGCTGCTGGACGAAGGTTATTGTCGGGATCGATCATGCCGTAAATACCATCTTTTAAATGCCAAGAAGCTGCCATCTCTATTCCCGCTTCAGCTAAATGTTTCAAAACCGAAGCAAACCAAACTGCACCAACATAAGTGTTTTGCCTAGTTTCACCTGAATCCCAAGCGTAGTTAATATTATATTCACTGAGAAATAAAGGAATTTGGCGATTTGGTAGGTGTTTGGCAACTATTGAGCGAAATTTACGGGTTTGATCCCCATATTTAGCTGTAAAAGCCATAATTTCAGCTGTAGAATCTTCTTTATCACCGCTGGCATAGCGATGCCAAGAAATAAAGTCGACGTTTTGACGACAGCGATCGAGAAAATGATTTAGTGTTTGAGAATCATCCCAAGTTAAGATGGGACCTCCTATTTTAATTTGCGAGTCTACCTGTTTCATTCTGGTGGCGACTTGATTGTAAATTTCCCATAAATCGTCTAGTTTTCCTGCCTCTTTGTATGGTTTATCCAGTTCGTTAAATGGTTCCCAGTAGGTAATTTGTCGATTTTGAGTTTGGTTGAGGGTTCTAACTAATTCTCCACAAAAATTAGCGTAGTTAGCGTATTCCGTCGAGTCGAGTAGACCATTGCTGCTTTTCATCCAGCTTGGCCACTGAGGAATTGTCTGGACTATTTCGGGTTGATGATAATAGGAGGCATCATAACAGGTTTTTATTTTGGCTTCATTCCAACTTTGAGTAGTCGCATCGCTCCATTTTTCACTGAGTTTGATATGATGTATGCGAATTAGAGGAATATTGAGTTGGTTCAGCAAGTCTTGATATTGTGCATCTGTTGCATGACTAACATACATAATCTCATAGTCATTAGAGCCAAAAACTAAAGGTGTTGTCTCAGATATTGCTGTTGACCAGTCAACGCTAAGATTAACCGAAGTATTATTAGCCTGTGATCTAGCATCAAAGTCAGTCATGACCCGCACAGATTCGGCAGAGCTAGTGACCCAACGCCCGCGATCAAATGCCTGCTGGGTATTGGCTTTAAGTGCGCTTAACACCGTGCTGGCTATTGCTAACTGCAAAAATCTTCTTTTTTTTACCACAATAATCCCCAATTATTAATGCCAAATTTTAGTCAACCACTTTTTGATTACCTTGCCTCAGACGGCAAAAGATAACTAGAACGATATGAATATTCTTCGGTATTCTTTTTCACTCCATTAACCACTAAACCTAGAATACGCGAGTTGTTTTGCGTAAGTTGCTCCAGGCTGCTGTTAACCGAATTACGCTTACTTATTCCTGGACGAACCACAAACAAAATATCTAAAATCATGGAGGTCATGATCACTGCTTCACTGGTGACACTGACGGGAGAAGTATCAATTAAGACGTAATCATAATTACCAGACAATTCTGACGCTTTTAGTCTTTGCTCGAATTGTCCTTGAGAAACTAAGGCGACAGTTTTGCCTGTTTCGGGAGGTCGAGTAACTAATAGATCGAGATTTGATTGTATTGGTATTGGTTTTTCGATTTCTGTTTCTTCTGGGTTGTAGTTGAAGTATCGGCTTAACTGTGCTTTATGATAATCTCCATCTACCATTAGTACCTTAAATCCTAGGTTAGCTAATGCCTTGGCTATGCCAATCGTAGCGGTAGTTTTTCCTTCGCCTGTGGCTGCGCTAGTAATGAGAAATCGATGACTTTGCTGGGGCTGAAAATTGCTCAAGGCTAATTTGGCTGATTCTGATGCTTCGGCGGCGGGTAATGATTTTGAGGCTAAACTAGCTCTTTGAAATTGGGGTTGGGAAGTAATTGCTGAAGCTAACTTCTCAAATTCTACTTCTACATAAGGCGGTAAACTTAAAGCACCATCTGAACTTTTAAATTTAGGGATGCTAACCACAAAGGGGAAATTGGATGACTGAAGATCTCTGGCATCTAATAAAGGAGAAGAACTTTCTAACAGCAATAACAGTGCGGTGCTGCCTACCAATGAAGCTAATAAAGAACCAAGGATAATTAGCTGACTATCGGGGCTAGAGGGTAAAGAACCAGCCTCTGGTGGATCGATTACCTGGACATTGGGATAGGTATCAAACGAGTTGATCCCTGCCTGCTGTACCTGAGCGACTAAACCCTGATAGACACCTTCGGCAATATTTTTTTGTCTGGTCAAGCGTAATAATTGCGATCGCTCTTGGGGGATTGCTTCGAGCTTGACGTTTATTTGCTCAATCTGAGATTCAAGCTGTTCAGCTTGCTTTTGATTGGCTTCTGCTTCGCTTTCTAGCAACACCAATTGTTGAATCAAACCAGCTCTTCCTTGACCTTCACTGGTTACAGACGTGTCGATATTTACTGCTTCACCAGCATCGTTTACATACTGCTGTAGTTTACTTCTTAATTCATCTCGTTCTAGCATCAATGATGCTACTCTGGGATCGCGGTCAGTAAAATTAGCTTGCAGTCCATTTAAGGTATTTTCGATTTCGATCAGCTTATTTTTTAAAAACTGATAATCTTTGTTTTCGCCTAAACTTAAGGAACGAATAGCCTCATCAGGCGTAAGAGATATTCTTTGGGAAATAGCCGCAATTTGTTTTTGATTTGCCTGTGCTTTGGCTTGTGCTTGCTGTTGTAAAGAAGTAAGATCGCCAACTACTTTCACCATGCTGTTAACTTGTTCTTCGCTGCTAATCAGTCGTGAGCTTTGCTCAAATTGGGCTAATTCTTGCTCTGCTTGGGCTAAATTTTGTTTGGCTTCTTTGATTTGTTGTTGATTTGATTGAAATTGTTGCCGACTTTGATTGTTATCTTCTCGTAATTGATTGAGTCGTTCTTGATATGCTGCAATCCAGTTAGCTGCTCTTTGACTAGCCAACTCAGGACTAGAAGCACTAACATTTAAATTGAAAGTGTTGGATTTTTCAGTACGCAGTACTTCAAAGAATTTTCCGTACGATGAAACACGGGGGAAGAGATCTTTTTCGGGGTCTAAAGCTAAAGTTTGTTTCAAGACTGGGTTGCTGAGTAGGATAGACTCCTGGGCCAAAAGCGGATCCATGGTGTTAGAAAAATCTACACTACTATTTTTTAAAGAACCGAGTGTCCCTAAATCAGCATCTAAGTTTCCGCTGGTACTAGGTAAGATTAACTGTGCTTTGGCATCCCAAATTTTTGGGGTCAAAACAATTTTGCCAACTACAGCTAAAGCTAAAGCCAAGTTGAATAATAATAAGGGTTTCCAATGTCTGTTTACTTTGGAAGTGAGTTTGTTCACGATCGCTCTTGCTCCTTTAGGGTTAACTAAATTAAACTAAACTGGTTTAGTATATTTATACTCATTATCGGAAAATTTTCAGCCAAGCTAGGTTACTCAAAAAAAGCGGCATAAGGGCTTGCTTGAAAATAGTTTTTTAACTCTGCATAATTTTGAATTGATTTTTGGAGAGAATTTGGCAACTGTTTTTTGGTTGATATATAAACAGAAGTTGGTGTTACTCCCAGGAAATTTTGAACTTTGGTTATTTCTTGCAGATTATCTTTAATTAGATCTTCATAAAAAACTTTCAGTAGTTGGTGATCTCTAAAAAAATCTTCATTTTCTTGCTCTAACTTTTTGGTTTGTTCAAACGCCGCTAAGGTTTTTTCGTAGTTTAATTGAATAGCTGGAGTAGTTTGGTGGCGATCGCTTGTGGCATACCAGGTATTAGTGGCTAAAGCTATTTGCTGAGATACGTAGGTTTGCAGTAAATTCCTCCTGACTAAATGAATAAGCTTAATTTCTGGGCTATCTTTGAGATATTGCCAGATTTCCTGCTGCTTGCCAGTTCGGGCATGATAGTAAAACAGCTTAAAGCCAACTGCTTTTACCTGAAGCGGCATGGTTCGATAAATAAAAGAATTGACCAATTCCAGGGGATTATTTTGCTTTAAATCTCTAATACGATCTAGATCATAGTTAATGTAGTCCCAGAATTCTTTAGAACTATTATCTTGACTAAATACTTCATAAAACATTCTAATATTCTGATGAGACTGTAGCTGATTGAGTAATAAATTAGACCCCGATCTAGAGCGACATAGAATAATAAATTTAGTATAGTTTTGATTACCTTTAATTAAATTTAATCTCAGGGCAAGATCGCGAATTACTGACTTACCTCTTTTTATTTTTAAAAGTATTTTTGGTTTTGATAGCATAGTTATTAGTTATTATACTTCTGCCCCTCTTGGTTACCCGTTACCATATTCTCTTTAAATTGGCTTGCTGACTTTGTTGTGCTTCTGATAAGACTGCTCCTAACCAAATTAGGAAAAACCAGATATATACCGAAATCCAGGATAAAGGAAGACCCTGAATAAAAATGTATAAGGCGATTAAGCTAGAAACTGCTCGTTGACAAAGTTGGTTGTCGGTCACGGCAAATTCCCAGAAACCAAACAAAGTGATAGCGAGGGCAGAAATAAAAAAAATAAAGCCAAAAATCCCGTGTAAATATAAAACAGCAGCATAGGTAGAAAACGAACCGAGTTCAATTTTATAGGTGTGCCAGTTGGCTGTGCCTTGAACAATGCCCCATCCCAACCAGGGGGATTCTTGCCAGGCTTCAAGGGTTTTGCCAACCACATATTCGCGATCGGTTGAGGAAGCTGGACGAGCTTGATTGAAAATTTTGAGTGGTTGACTAACTAGATCGGATATAGTCCACTCCCACAGACTACACACCAGGGCAATAGTAGCAATAAACCAAAGGTAGGCTTGACGTGCCACAAAACTTTTAAAACTGGCATTGGTGACAATGGCGATCGCTAAACAAACATAAGCTAGGCGGCTTTGACTAATCAGCAGCGCACTCAGGCTACCAGCTAAAGCGAGATTGCGTAACCGAGAATTTGGCTCACCCAAGCAGATAAAGAAGCTTAAAAGACCGCAGATGCCAGGAATAGGAGGATCGCCCATATATAAGGAAGACCTGGGTAAATTAATCCCAAAGAAGGGTTTGAGGCTAGCTGAGAAATTGACCATCAAACTTAGTTTGTTGCCTGGGGTAAGGCTTGCCAGAGGCGGGTAAAATATGCCAATCCTGATTCCAGCAACGAGCAAAATAAGCTGAAAGCAAATTAAGACTAAATAGCCAATTGCCATCCAAGCAACTGCCCGGGTAATTACGCGGGAGTCGATTTTATGCCAAAAAGGAAGTGCCAGACAGGCAAAAATTAGAAAGTAACCCTTAAAAAAAGTAACTAGGGTCGAGGCTAATTCCATTAGGTCAAAACCAACGTCACTAATCCCAATTAGTGCTGTCCCCAACATCACTAGAGCCATGACCAACCAAGCCCAAGCACTCATTGGCAAAGGGTTTTTGAGCGGTTTATCTAGATCAAATGAATAAGCCAGCAAACCGATGACAACGGCGGGATAAAATAAAGGCTGTATCCCCAGCAACCACCACAGAGGAGTTAAGACAATGGTTAAGTAAACAATCCGCTCTGTCAGGGATAATTCTTTTGATTGAAGATATTTTTGTTGAAATAGAAATGAATTGTCGATCGCTTTGAGCATAGCTTTTTACTATTTATACACCTTATACACCCTTAACTTGTTGAGTTTTAAGCCTGAACCATACCCGAAGCGATCGCCTTACATTTTGGGGAACAAACCACATCAGGAAATATAAAATCAGGTCGCTCGCCTTGGGCTGGCCGCGATCGCTAGCTTCCTGTAGCAAAGACCAAAACACCTGCCATTGTCCTTCTCTGGCTGCTTGAGGGGCAACCTGAGTCATGATAAAGCCTGAATAAGCCCTTGGGGTAACTAAGTTTTGACTAGCGCGAATCCAAGCTAAAGATTGTTGCCAGTTACTAGTGCTACTGGTACTTTGACGTTGCCAACAATACCAAACAACTAAAGTTTCAGCGACAAATTCAATTCCCACATCTGCTAAAGTATGTACTTTTAACAGCCAGTCCCAATCTTGGTGTTTGGGCAATCCCTCTGGGAAAGGAACTTTTGTTAGTAGCTCTTGTTTGGTAAAAATGGTGGAGGTTTGAATTAATCCTTCCCCGAATGAAAGAGAATTACGGGCTAAAAGATATTCACTCAAAGGTTCATCCGCCTTGGGAAATCTACGAGGGTAGGTAAACTCCCCTTTGGGAGTACGAGCAGTTAGACAGCAGCTAATTACGGGATACTTATACTGAGATTTTTCGGCTGCTGCTAGCTGTAACTCTAATTTCTGGGGCATCCATTCATCATCGTCATCTAAAAAAGCAATCCAGGCTGCTTTGGCGGCTGCAACCCCTGCATTACGTGCTGCTGCACCACCTTCACTGGTTGGAAGTTGCACTATTTGTAAACGAGGATCGTTAATCTTGGCTAACTCGGTATCGGTTGCGATGTCTAAACCATCAATCACTACAATAATTTCAATATCTGAGAAGGTTTGTTCCATAGCACTAGCGACGGCTCGTTTAACCAGTTGCGATCGCCTATGGGTCGGTATAATTACACTAATAGTTGGTTCTAACATTACTTTATCTTTAATCTGGAATGAACGGGGGAATTTAAAAATAATAATTAGTAAGGGTGAACGGCCGTTCTCCCCTACAGCTAATAATTATGAGATGCCCCTCCCAGCATTACTCGCATTTTTTCTGAGTTTAGTCCCCATTTTAAAGCCAATAAAATTAACAGTATTTTTACTCTTTGAACTGCTGAATAATTGCCTTTAATTGCTACAACTAAAATGTCTTTAGGAGTACTTAAAAGGTTTAAAGCAACTTCATAAATAATTTTAAATCTAAACAAATTTTGCTGATATTTGGCTCGATAAGCATCAGCTCTTCCTCCCGCCATGCGCAGATATCGACGATAAATTTGGGTAAATGAGTGCCTTGCTGGATGAGAAACCATCGCTTGCTCGGCGTATTTGATGCCATAGCCTTGCTGACATACTAGCTGACACCATTCGCGATCGCCATTTGACTTGAGTTTTTGATTAAATTTACCTACTTCGTCGAAAATTTCTTGGTAGGTAAATAAATTAGCTGTGGGGGTAAAGTTGTTTCTTTCTATATGTCTTTTTTGGGGAAAAGCAGTTAGATCTTCATATAATTCAACAGCCGTTAAGCGATCGCGATCGCGAAAGAAAAGCTTGATTTTACCGCCAATAATGCCACAGTCGGGATTATTTATTAATGCTTTAACGCCCTGTTCAATCCAGTCAGCAGCGGGAATACAATCTGAATCGGTAAAGGCAAATATCTTTCCTTTGGCAACAGTAATTCCCCTATTTCTAGCAGCATAAGAACCAGGTTCTGCTTCACAGATAGTCGATGCTTGCTGGTATTTATTGACTATCTCGACAATACTTTCATCTGAAGCATTATCCACCACAATCACTTCGTATAACTCTTGGGGATAGGTTTGTTTATCCAATGCAATCAGACATTTTTCTAAGCGTTCTGCATCGTTATAAACAGGAATAATTACGGAAACAAAAAAAAATGGCATTTTACTAATCTGCTATATTTATTTTATTTTTTAAAGTGTTTTGCTAGGCATATCATCATACAATCAAGTCTTAGGTATACAAATAAGCTAAGTGATTATTATACTCAAATTAAGCAGCCCAAAACTTTTAAAAAACTTGACAATCAGTAATGACTCTAGTTTTATTTGCTTTTATATTTTCTGGGTTTATTACCATTACTTGTTGCTTAATATACTTCCTTTGAGCTTCATCAAATATTGTGTAGAATTTACTTGATTTTTCTTGGTGAATTTTTTGACTAACAGAATTTTTCCAAGACTCATGTTTTCGGATTAATCCTCTAGCTGAGACTGCGTAGTTTTGAATCATAGTTTTACTAAATTTAATTTCTAAAAACTGGCAAATTTCGGTTAGCACCAACTGAGTTTGCTCTACTAAATGCTCGTAGTTGACTAACAGATGATTTGGTTTGTGTATGTGAGAATAGCTAATATTCACATCATTAATCCATCTTTCAATACAGCGTTCTATGGTTCGAGAGCCACCCCATATTTCTGGATATTTATTAGTAGTTTCATATAAGGAAGCAACTACGTCTTTCCCGTTACGAATAATATGTATAAACTTTGCCTTTTTAACTCCTTGCTCTATATAGTTAATACGCTGTAAGTGAGAAGGAGTTTTTTCTAGCCAGAAGTGTTTATCTTCTCTGGCTGCTAGTGTATCTAATATTCTCACAAAAGCTTTTGTATATTGATAATTAAAAACAGCATTTTTGGGTAACAAATACTTCATTTCTTTGTGTTCTATGTCGTCTAAAAAATGCTCAAAGGTTTTTCGAGCATTCTGGGAAGCAAGCTTTAATTTGCTGCGTCGGGAACCAGGATAAACTAATTCTTGAAAAAACTTTGATTCAGGAAATGAAGCAATATCAGGATGAGCAGCCAACAAACTTTGTAATAAAGTTGTACCAGAGCGTGGACACCCAACTAAAAATATTCTTGATTTAATCAAATTATTTTTCATAATATATATTCTATAATTACAATTTATAGTCATTAAATTTACTTACCGAGCGTTAATTTGAATTTAGCTTTCTACCAGATATACCACCATATTTTTTTGCTGAATCTAAATGTTGGTAATGTTCTCGCTCTCTAAATTTAATAATTCTAGTTGCCTGATTTCCAACAATTGCTAGTTCGGGAATTGATTTTGTTACGGTTGTTCCCGCGCCGATTATGGCTCCATCTTCAATCGTAATTCCTGGAATTAAAACGACATTAGTACCAACCCAAACATTACGACCAATTGTGATTGGTTTTAAAATATAGGTTTCATCATAAGGTAAACATGAACCTTGGTAATCATGACTTGATGAATGAACGACAAAATTACGACTAATATGTGTATTTTGTCCGATAGTTATGCCGCCACGACCATCTAGATATGAATTATTGCCAATAATTACATTGTCATCAAGCACAACCTTTTCTGGACATATAATCTTGATGCTGCCTTGAAAATGTACTCCTTTTCCACAGTGCTTTAGTTGATTTTTAAGCCACAAATGGTTTTCATTCATAACGGTAGAGTTTGCCCAAGACGTTACTCGCACAACTAATTTAGCTAATTTATAATTTATTTTTTGCTTAAAATATTTAAGTTCCATAGTAATAATTTATTTTTTTGATTTTTTTATTTGTTTCAATGTCTTTAATATATCCAATAAAGATTGCTTTCCATTTGGAAGTACTAGCCAGATTGCCAGATAAAATAGAGTATAAAATAAACAACTTAATAATAAATTTAATACGTTATTTGTCTTAATCAAATTTAGCCAATCGACTACTAACAACAAAGCGGATGCACTAATAGAAGCAAACATTGGTCTAGATAGAGTTTTAGCTAATTCCATGACCCGAAGATGCGTTCCGTAATAGCAATAGATAATCTTGGGAATCCAAACAATTGGTCGAGATAAACCATAAGCAGCGGCTACACCGAGCGCTCCCCAACGTACACTAATTGAAAACACAGCTATATCAACTGCGGTAAGAACCATTCCCATACGAAACTGACGGTCGGTACGCCCTAAAGTCTGAAAAACCCATCCTCCAGCTACATTAAATGTTCCCATAAAAGCAGCGGGCATTAAGTACCGAAAAATTGGCACTGCACCCAGCCACTGCTGTCCTAATGTCAAAAGAATTACTTGGTCAGCAGCAGCAAATAGAAACCCCACAACTGGCATTCCTAGTGAGGTAATTAACAGAATTGCTTTGTAATAATATCTACTGTATTTTTCAGGCTCATGCTGTAAACTACTGAGAGCTGGTAGAGCAACACTGTTAACTGGACTATTGATCTGCTCGATGGGCAAAAGAACTAGCTGATAAGCTTTGGCATAAAGTCCTAATTGTTGCGATCCCCAGTAACGACCGATAAGTACATTATCTAAATTGCGGGAAAAATAATTCACCAGACGAAAACCCGTTAAGTTTCCCCCAAACGCCAGCATCGATTTAATTGCAGCATCTTTTGCAGGTAATCCAGGTCGCCAACTACAGACAATCCAAACTGCGATCGCATTAGTAATAACTGTTGCTATCTGCATCAGAACTAATGCCCAATAACCTAATCCATACCAAGCAGAAGCAATGGCAACTATTACTCCGA
Source organism: Pleurocapsa sp. (assembly GCA_050330395.1). Lineage (GTDB taxonomy): Bacteria > Cyanobacteriota > Cyanobacteriia > Cyanobacteriales > Xenococcaceae > Waterburya. The sequence goes on along the minus strand of JBHJNW010000107.1, from coordinate 11,812 downwards.
CCAACATAGAGACAATTTCAATCTTGGCAAGCTTGGAAAAATCCATTTGCCTTTGCAGCAGTGCTTGATGTTGAACGGTCAAGCCGCTAAAAATAAAAGTAATTGCTAAAGCTGAGGTAATTCCTCTTAACAGTGGCTCATCATAAAATCTGGCAACTAGAGGAGCTATGGCTATTACGACCAAAGCGATCGCCAAGCTGATAACTAAGTTAATCCAAAATAGAGTGCTAACCTGTTGGTGATTGATCTCGGCTTTTTGAACCGTTGCTGCTGATAAACCCAAATCTTTAAACAACTGGACAAAACCAATGACAATAGTTGCCATACCAATCAAGCCGTAATCTTCAGGTGACAGCAAACGTGCCAAGGCTATGGTAGAACCCATTCTTAAGACAAACTTGATTGCCTGAGCTGCCATTGTGACCGCTCCAGCCCGAACAGAACGTTGCTTCAGCTCTTTTTTTAAATGAGCGGTAGAAAAAAATTGGTTATTGGGATTTGATAATTTATCGGGAGTAGATTTTGCCACTGAAATTGCTTTAGTTATTAATCTCGAACCTTTGCTTAACCAAGATCTTTTAATTTAAGGGGAAGTAACTTTGACCGAACCAAGCGATCGCCTAATTGCCAATTGCGACAAAGGTGCTAGATATACCGCCATCAGGGTTAAAAGCGATCGCCGATCTTGGAAAAAGATCTTATGATCGGCAGCTAAAGCGCAATCAATATATCTGCGGGCCGATTTTACATCCCCCGCCGTCAAAGATAGTCGCGCTAAATATCGATTCATGTAGGCATAAGCAGTGGGTAGTATGCTCTCGACTAATTCTGGAGAACGTTTGCAGGCAGCAATCATTACTCGCAGTTGGCTTGCCTTCATTTGCTGTACGTCAAAGGAAAGTCCAGAGGGGCGAACTCGATAAAAAGAATGAATTTTTGGTTCGCGATAAAAATCCCATTTTTGAGTAGCGGCGATTCTCAACCAAAAATCAACATCTTCACAACTACATAAAGTCTCATCAAATTCTCCTACCTCATCAAATATACAGCGACGAAACATGGCATTAGAACCATGACCAATAAAGTTTTTACAAAGTAAGGCCGCCAAGGGATCTCGTTTGATTGGTTTACCACTCAAGCGCATAAAAGTTGGCGTACCATCATCGCGAATTGCTTGCGAGGCACTATAGACAACACCGATCTGGGATGAAGATTTCAGTCGGGCAACGTGGTTAGCTAGTTTTTCCGAGCCATATACGTCATCTCCGTCCAAAAGAGCAATGTACTCGCCTTTAGCCCGATGAATTCCATAGTTGCGAGCCGAGGATAGACCCCCGTTGGGCTTGGGCAGTAATTTAAACCGCGAGTCGCGATCGCTAAAAGAGCTAACTATTTCAGCCGTGCGATCGCTAGAACCATCGTCAATTACCAAAGCTTCAAAATCGCTGAATGATTGGCTTTCTAAGGATGATAGTGTTGCTGCAATATAGGCTTCAATATTATAAGCAGGTACGACTACCGAAATTATCGGAGTAGACATAATATAGCGACTGAATTAAATTATAAATAGTTGATTTTGGTGTCGAGGGAATTAATTTTTGAGTCGGTTATTTGGTTAACTTTACTACTAGAAATATCTGGCTTGACTTCATTTCTAGTAGTATGAGTGAAATAAAAATCTTGATACTTAGCCCAAAAAATATTGAGCAAGAAAAGTGGATTTCCTAATATATATCTAGCAGCTAAACGTTTTGGCTCTTTGCTTAAACGATATAGCCATTCCAAGCCAGCATTAGACATCCATTGAGGAGAATTTTGTACTACTCCTGCCAGGCGATCAATAACTGCACCACTAGGAATAATTACCAAAGTTTTTAAATCTTGATAATTATTTTGAATCCACAATTCTTGCAGAGGCATCCCCATACCCACAATTAAAATATCGGGCTGAAACTGATTAATTTTTTTAATGACAGTTTGATTGGCAACTGTATTTTCGTAATCAAAATAACCATGATGGCCAGCTATGCTTAAATTGGGATACTTGTCTTGTTGATTGTTGAGAGCTTTGGCTAAATTTTCAGGTTCAGAACCTAATAAAAATACTGATATTTTATGTTGCTCACATTCCTTAAGTAACTTGGGAATCATCAAAGTTAAAGGTACTCTGTACTTAGATGAGACACTTACCCCCGTCAACTCCAGGCCTTTTATCATCCCCATGCCATCGCAGAGAGTAATATCAGCATTTTGTTGGAATGTTAAAAACTCTGGTAATAACATTGATAAATTAAAAGCATGAATATTATAATGTGAAATAATAATTCTCTGCTTTCTTCCACAGCTTTGGCAAATTGCTTGGATAACTGTATCACTAGTTACTAAATCGACTCTTCTATTGAGCAAATAAGCTGAGGAAAATTGCGATTTAACTGATTTATTCATACTTGGCATTTTCTATATCCGAAGACATCATATACTTCCTGCTTTAGACATAAATATTACTTGAAAGTTTGAAGGTCTTTTTCACCAAGTTGTTAAACACAACTTACTATGATAATGTTTAATTGCTGTAGTAGATTATAAGCGCGAACAATCAATGTCAATTTAAATATTGGGAAGTTTGGTCACACGAATACACTAGCAATATTATTCAAAAGATAATATACCCAAGGGTAAATTAAATCTGTATAAAGTTGGACAAAATATAAATTTTAATAATCTATCAATATATAGATTATTTTTCTTAGTTTAAATACTAGTTAAATTAATGATAAATTCAGACTCGGAAACGGAAATTTATCTTGTTTTTAGTAAGGATTTAGTGTTACTAAACCCCTACTTAATTAATACTGTCAAAAAACGCTAATACTTAAGATTAGGGTAAATCTGGTGAATCGCGCTCGGGTAGATCGCTAATCGCTCTGTCTAGTTCAGCGAAAGATTGATTGTAGTCAATAACGGCGGTGAGCAAATTACCACGGGCAGTAGTTAGCTCTGTTTGAGCGACGATTACATCAGTTTGCGTACCGACACCTGCCTGGAATCTCAATCTTGCTAGTCGTAGACTTTCTTGAGCCAGTTCGACAGCTTGCTCTGCCGTATCAATGTTTTTCTGATTAGCGTTCAGACTAAAATAAGCATCTTCTACTTCAAAGCGAATTGTATCTCGCTGATTGGCAAATTCTGCTTCATCTATTTCAATATCTGTCTCCGATTGTCTAGCTATGGCACGTGCTGCACCACCATCAAATAATGCCCATTGGACAGTTGCACCAACTGAATAGCCATCGGCAAGGTCTGAGTCGTCATCCAACTGTTCTTGCAGATCGTAACTAGCAGCCAAAGCAACTTGCGGTCGATTGGCGGCTAAAGCGATTTGACGTTGTTTGGCATTAATTTCTCGCTCCAGTAAAAATTGTTTTAACTCAGCCCGATTATCATATGCCAGGATAATACTTTCGGGCAAAGAACGCTCCCATGTACCAGCAGGTTCAATCTCACCAGCGGTTTGTAGCTCAACTTTTTGTCCTACATTTAGAGTATCTGCCAACTGTCTTTGAGCAATATCTAGATTAGCCTGCTCAATATTTAAGGTTTGTTGTGCCTGAGCCAGGGCCACCTTTGCTTGCAAGACTTCAAATTCTGTGCCGACTCCCGCTCGTTCTAAAAGATCGGCATCTTTAAGAGTTTGAGTTGCATCTTCTACCGCTGCCTGTTCAATTTCCACTTGAGCTTCGGCACCTTGAAAAACGTAGTAGTCGGTGGCAACCTGTAACCTAGTTTCTTCAATCGTCTGCTCTAAAGCTAGCTGATTTAAACGGATTTGTTTTTCGGCACTACTAATGCTCGCACCTCTAGCTCCACCATCATAAAGATCGTAACTAAGAGATAAGGAACTATTAAATGTGTTAGTAGCAGAGTTATCAACTGTGAGTCCTTGTGGCGCACCTATAGCTGCACCTGCTCCTGCCCCTGCTGGCGCACCTGCACCTGCTCCTGCTGGTAGTCGATTGTCAAAGCCTACTGATGAACTTAGACTGGGATATAGTGCAGCCCTGGCTTCTTGTAATTCTTCTAATGAGCGGTTGATGGTTAATCGAGATATTTCTATCTCTTGGTTATTAGTCAAAGCTATAGATACAGCATCTTCTAGAGTCACAGGCTGTTCAAAATCAATAGTTACTTCTTCGGGTTGTTGGGGAAGTAGTAAAGAGTCAGCGTCATTATTGAAGACATCTAATCTCAGGATCGAGGGGAGCGTCGGTTCTCTTCCTGGTGTGTCTTGGGGGGATATGGGAGATAATTGCGCTAGTTTGCTTTGTAGAGGTAAAAAATTCCACTGAGAAGCCGTCAAAAATTGGGTTGGGTTAGCGATACTGCTTTGATTTAACTCGGGCAAAGATGCCATCGAGAAAGTAACTTTTAACCTGTTCGGCTGTAGGCTGATTCGGTTTGGCGTATTGTCTTCAAGCTCAGGTAAATTTTCGGCATTTGCTGAGATAGTGTTGCCTAAGAAGATCGCTGTACCTGCGCTAACAGCACAGGAAATTTTTTGAATATTACTCATTATTTTGTACTTGGAGTAGTTAAATAGTTTCAATAAATAATTAATCTGAACAGGTTAAACGTCCGTCTTCTAAATTGAGTCGGCGATCGGCAAAGTCAAAAATACGAACATCGTGAGTCACTAGCACTACCGTACAGCTTTGCTTTTGGGCTAAATGCTGCATCAGCTCGATCACTTCTAAACCAGATTTCTTATCTAAAGAAGCGGTAGGTTCATCGGCTAAAACGATTTTGGGATGAGCGACTAAAGCACGAGCGATCGCTACCCGCTGTTGTTGTCCAATCGAGAGCCTGTGTGGATGCTGGTTGATAAAATCAGCCAAACCAACTGCACTTAACAGGTGTTCGGCTCGTTCTAAACCTTCGCGGCGAGAGATATCTGAATGTAGACCTAGTGCCATTTGTACGTTTTGTCTGGCGGTTAGAGAATTCAACAGATTATGCCCTTGGAAGATATAGCCAATATTGCGACGCATCTGCCTAAGTTTCTTTGATGATGCCCCATTTAGCTCTGATCCCAAAACTTTCAGGTTTCCTGACTGAAGCGATCGCAGTCCGCCAATCAAGGTTAGTAAGGTGGTTTTACCCGAGCCAGAAGGACCAGTCAAAAAGACCACTTCTCCTGCATTGATCTCGGCATCAATATCAAATAAAATTTGCTTACGTAGATTACCCTTCCCATGGAAATAATTTAGCTTATCGATCGCCACAACTGTATTTGGTTGCATGGTTTTAAAAAATATCGGCTGGATCGGCAGATTGAGTTTTACGCATGGCGATTAATCCTGAGATAATGCACATGAGAATGGTGAGCATTAAAACAGTTAAACCTCGTTCCCAAGTCATTGCTAGAGGTAAACCAGACCCTTCTTTGGCGTTGTCATAAAGTCCCAAGCACAGAGCAAAACCAGGAATAAATCCTAAAATTGAGAGAATAATTGCTTCTTGAAAGACGAGTTTCGACAAAAATGAGTTACTATAACCCATTGCTTTGAGGGTGGCGTATTCCATCATCTGATCGGTAACATCAGCATAAAGAATTTGATAGACAATGACTGTCCCCACCACAAACCCCATGATCGTTCCGAGAGTAAAGATAAAGCCAATGGCGGTGCTTCCTCCCCAGTAGCTTTTCTCTAAAGCGATAAATTCGGCTTTTGATAAGACTTGGATATCGTTGGGTAAGCTGCGCTTTAATTGTCGGATGTTTTTGGCAACGGAGGCACCAGGTTTGAGAGCGATCGCACCTATATCAATTAAACCGCTTGTTCTTTGCGGATCAAACAGGCGAATAAAGTTAAGATCGCTGGTAACCACCGTACCATCAGAACCAAACGATGCTCCGAGAGTAAACAAGCCCTTGACGGTAATTCGCCGATTTTCTAATTCAGTAGTGACTTGAGATTTTTGGCTTAACAATTGTGCTATGTCACCAAATTCTGGTCGGGAAGCGCGATCAAACAAAACCACGTCAGATTCCCTCAATAGGGTTAAATTTTGCTTAATTTCTGGCAAATCCAACACATTATCTTCAGGGTCGATGCCAATAGTCATCAGGCTACGAGTTCTTCTCGTTTGCGGGTTTTTCCACGAACCATAGCCGATATAAACCGAACCAACAGACTCAACATCTGGCAATCCTAAAGATTGATATAAACGCTTTTGCGAGAATTGTTTTAACTCTACCAACGAAAGAGATTGAGAACCAAGCAAAAATATATCTCCTTTCAATCGATAATGGATTCTCACCGCACTATCAAATAGAGCATCGCGAAATCCTAGCTGCATCAGCATTAAAATTACGGCAAAGGCAATTCCAGCTAATGCCACTAGTAAGCGGGTTTTTTCTCTAGTTAACTGCAACCATGCTAAAGGGGGAATTAAACCAAACATCTGTAGAAACTCTTGTTAAAAGAGCGAGTAAATTAAAGATTAAGGGAAACATCTGCCGGCACAATTTCGACATCAACCTGCAAATTAATCAGATTGGTGACCACAGAACTGCTGGCTTCGTTAAGACGAATTCTGACTTCAATTACCCTTGAATCTACATCCGCCGCTGGATCGTTACTGAGAATATCATTTTTACCAATTTGGGAACTGATGCGCTCTACAGTACCTTGGATGTCTTTAGGCAAACTAGAGCCGCTAATCACCGCCTGTTGACCCAGTTCAACTTTACCGATATCGCTTTGATAAATTTCGGCAACTACATACATCTGTTCAATATCGCCCAGTTGTAAAATGCCATCTTCATCAATAGATTCTCCAGAATAAGTAGCAATATCGAGAATTTTACCTGGTCGCGGAGCGCGAACTATCGTACGTTCTAAGCGTGCTGCGGCTAATTCTAAATTGCTCTGTGCCGACTGAACTTCAATTTCGCTTTGAGTTTGTCCTAACTGTGCCTGGGCAGACTTTAATTGCGCCTGGGCATTTTCTAAATCCGTACTGCGAGTTTCAGTAAACTGCGCCAACTGCGCCTGGGCATTTTCTAGTTCAGCTTGTTTACTAAAGTAGGCAACCGCTTTTTCCTCGAGAATTTCCTGTGAAACTGCTCCTTCTTCGACCAGAAACTGATTGCGTTCATAATCTTTTTTGGCAGTATCTAATTCGGCAGATAATTGCTTAACTGTCGCTTTTTGAGCATCAACTTCAAAAGATTGCGGTGTTTTAATCTGCTCGATACGCGTCATCGCCTCTTCAATTTGGGCCTCGCTATACTTAGTTACGCTTTCATAGCGCATCTGAGCTTCTGCTAGCTGACTGGCGGCTAAATTTTTCTCCGCTAGTCTTTCGCCATAATCTTCCAAATATGCCAGTATTTCTCCTTGCTTTACCTGCTGTCCTTCACTGACTAATAATTCGCTAATACGACTACCGCTAGTTCCGCTAATCGTAATAACTTCGCCCTGCGGTTCAACACGACCTAAAGCAGTTACGTTTCTAACAACTGGCGCTGCTTCAGGAGCTGTCTGGGGAGCGGTAGTAACCTTGGCAGGATTAGCTTGCAGTCTCCATAAATATAGTGCAGCTAGACCAGGAATTAAAGAAGCTAGACCAGCTAGTGAAACTGCTATACGACCTCTGTTTAATGTTCGTTCTGACATATGATAAAGTTGCCTAGTTCAACATGATGTTTGGGCGTTGCTGATTGGAAGTACACCACGCATGGTATATCCGAAGGTGTATCCTTTAGGACAATGTGAAACCGAAGAGTAATCTGTTCATAGCTATTAGCCATTAGCCTTCTAGTTGATTTGCTTGGTCAAGAAGTAGATTCATACATCGATCTAGCAACGCTGATGTTTGCTTTGTGCTTTGGCCCAGACACGGGCAGTTAATTAAATATCATCCAATATCCGTTTGTCCATAGCTCTCATTGAAAAATGCCAAATCTTTCCTCAAAGACAAATTTTGGCGGTTCTGCTAAGCGATCGAGTATCTCAAGTATGGCATCTGAAGGCTGGAGACAAGATGGGGAAAGGTTTTAAAACTGCACAATTTATGTTTGTTTTGTGTCGATCGCCAATTGTTTCTTTCTTTTTACTTACCGCGATGTTTTTGTTTTCGCTTGTTTTTGGCAAGTTCGCGCTGATAGTTACGTTTAGCTGCTCGTTCTGCTTGAGAAATTGAGCAACGCTCTTTTTTGTTTTCTTCCTGCTGAAGTCGCATAACCTCCCGTGACTGGTTGGCAATACCCGATCGCTCTTTTTCGCGTTTAATTTGACGTTGCAGGCGTTTAGGATTGATGGAGCGTTTTTTAGCAGAATCTGAATCTACGGGTAAACCTACCGTCATGCCCTCAATTAAAATTTTGTACTGTAGGCTGAGGATAAATTCATAAACATTTTCTGAACTGGGTTCTGAACCAAAAACATGACGGGTTGCATACAATAAGCCATCACGTTCTAATTCAAGCAAACCAATCCAAAAAGGTGATTCAAATAAAATTGAGAGTTTCATGTCTCTAATTTCCAATCTTCTCGGCAACTAGTGCTGTAGAGACTTTTACTACCAGTAAGGTAATCGCCATCTGTAGTAGCAAAATACTGCCTAGGGTATATATATTGCTCAATCCCACAACTTTGATCACGGGTTGACTAAGAATAGGCGAAAGAAATTGACCTAGGAAAATAAAGGTGGTTAATCCCCCTAAAGCTCTACCGCGCAGTTGATCAGGTACAATAGTCGCCAGCCAATTACTAAAGTTGGGCATGATTAAACCAAACCCCAGTCCGCTTACAATTAAACCACATAAAATTATTTGATAACTATCGCCCAAGCCAATAATCAATTGACCGATCGCCGTTAAGATTAAGCCAATAATGATAATGCTGCTAAAGTCGAGACGTTGTTTAATCGCACCATAACGGGAAGACGCGATCGCTCCAGCTAAAGTAGAGATAGCGATCGCTATACCGCTTTCGGCAGCACTGGCGTTACTAATTTCTTTGAGATAAAAAGCCAACTGAACAAAAATTAAATAGTACGCAACCATATAGATCATTGCCAGAGCATAGATAATCCCGATTGATTCTTTGGCAAGTCTGGGCGGAGTCCGATTTTTGGTAGTGCTGATTTTTGCTAATTCGGGTTCGTATAGAGCGATCGCTATCAAAACTAAAACGAGCAAAGAAAATAAATAAATCAAAAAAGGGAAACGCCAGTTGAAATCGGCACTGATTCCCCCCACAGCGGCAAATACCATGCCACCAAACCCCATCGCAGCAGCCTGCGCACCCATAAAGCTTGCTCGCTTTTGACCTTGATAGTAGTCGGTAATAATCGTCATTACTCCCGTCATAGTTCCTGCTACGGCAAGTCCCAACAAAGCACGACTAAAGATAATTGCCCACAGAGAATTGAGGAAAAACCCAGCACTACCTGCACAGGCGTACAGTAGAGTTGAGGCAATCAACAATGGCTTGCGTCCAATACGATTAATAAATATTCCGACTACTAAACCACCCAGAGCAATAAACAAGGCAGGAATGGTCAAGGCTAATTTAACTAAATATTCTGCACGATCTACATCGGCAAAATGCTCCTGCATTGCTGGCAAAGAAGGAGCGATGATTGCTCCTGCCATTACAGTCAGAGTGCTGGTTAACAATAACGTGATTTTGACCACAAACGAGTCGGGATCGTGTCGCTTCATTAATTTTATTTAGTTTTGATTTTGATTAGTTATTCCTAAGTCATCGCTACATTTACTTTCGTTTAAAATCTATAACTGACAAGTGTAGCGGAGAGATATCACAAGAGAGAATTATGAATTATATTGTCCCAGGTTACTGCGCTGGGAGTTGATCTGAGATAGGCACGACTTGACAACCTAATAGCAATACATTTTTAGGTTATGAGATCGGGTTTATCTTGTGCTAATTACAATTGCTATTGCTATATGTTACCCGCTCAATATTTATTTGCCCTTCCGCTGTTAAGCAGAATGAAAGCAAACAAAATAATAGGAATTTTGATCCAGTAATGCGCTCTTGAACTTCAACTTTATTGTACCCTTGAATTTTGAAGCAAAAGTGTAAGTTATGGGGAAGTAAAGTTAAGTATTTGTGCCAAATTAATTTAATATCATTTTTTTTCTTTACTTACAATCGAAAATTACTATAGCCATAATCAACACAAAATCAACACAAATTAAGCAGTTTAAAAACCTTTCCGCATCTTGTATCGAGTATTTAATTGTCATACTTCCTTTAGGGAGTACAAAGTTGAGAGTAAAATAATCGATGAAACGTTTATTAATAATCAGTCCGTTAGCAGCAGCAGCTTTCTGGATTGGTGTCTATCTTGTAATAACTCTGTTACCGTTACTGGTACTTCTCTTTTATGCTCCTCCAGAAGGCAGAGGATTTTGGACTGAGTTATCGGTAGCTCTCGGTTTTATTGGGCTGGCGATGATGGCACTTCAATTTGCTTTAACAGCCAGGATTAATTGTATTGAAGCCTCTTATGGAGTGGATATTATTCTCCAGTTTCATCGCTATATATCTTTAGTTGCATTTAGTTTAATCTTGATTCATCCCCTGATTCTGTTTGTCACCGAACCAGGAACGTTATACTAAATCCGATTGATAAAAGGAGTTTAAAATAATAGGCAAAATAACTTATATTAGCAATGCCGAAAAAAGCTTATTTAACTTCACATTTAAGTACGTTTGAACTTAAGAAGCTATATCAACAAAGCAAAAGTCCTATCGAGTCGAGAAGATGGCATCTGCTGTGGAAAGTAGCACAAGGTTGGACTATTAAAAATAGTGCGGTGGCAGTAGGAATTAGTTACGGTTATGCTCAAAGAATTATCAGCTCTTACAATCGCGATGGAGTTGTGGGAGTACTAGTAAAGCCAAGAAAGGAGGAAAAACATACTGGAGGAAAAGCAGCTTTACTATCTCCAAAACAATTTGAAAAACTAGCTCAAGCTCTGAAATCAAAACCCAGTGACGGAGGAATTTGGACAGGAGTAAAAGTAGCTCGCTGGATTGAACAAGAAACAGACAAAGAACGAGTTTGGAATCAGAGGGGGTGGGATTATCTAAAAAAGTGCAGCTACTCTTGGCAGAGACCAAGACGCAAACATAGCAAAGGAGATCCTATTGCACAAACTCAATTCAAGCAAAACTTACCCATTTTGGTAGAGCAGCTATCACAAAAATATCCCAATTCAAAGATAGAAGTCTGGTTTTTTGACGAGCATCGAATAGGATTGAAACCCATCTTGAAAAAAGTTTGGAGTCCAATTGGAACTAGACCAACAGCAGTAGTTCAACATCAATATGAATGGCTGTACGTCTATGGTTTTGTAGAACCCAAGAGCGGTAAGACTTTATGGTATTTGATTCCCCGAGTCAATACGGAATGGATGAATGTGGTATTAGCAACTTTTGCGATTGAAGCACAAGCAAATCAAAATAAAATTATTCTCTTAGTTCAAGATCGAGCAGGATGGCATCGAAGTCAAAAGGTTCATTTACCTTTAGGAATAGAAACAGAGTTTCTTCCAGCTTATTCCCCTGAATTACAACCAGCCGAGCGATTATGGTCACTAGTAGATGAACCGATCGCCAATGAGAATATAGAAACTATTGATGAGCTGGAAAAAATATTATCGCAGCGATGTTGTATTCTGAATCAAATGACTCAAGAAATCAAACATTTGACTAATTATCATTGGTTAAAGTATGGCTAATTTTACGTAACTTATATCAATCGGATTTAGTAT
>JBHJNW010000106.1:0-24165 GCA_050330395.1 Pleurocapsa sp. | reverse complement strand
TAAACGTTTAAACTCTCTTGTTTTGAGCTTTTTGATTGCTTCGTAGGTCATATTTGGTTCGCGATCGCCCTTTTATCCTACTTTTCTCATTTTCTAACGATTCATGCAAGAGGTCTACTCTTTCTTCTAAAGTTAGTGCTGGTTGTTTAGACAGAGTTAATTTTTGGGCGACTATGATAAAATCTGACCAACTACGACCATACTTTTGTTTACCATAGATTTTTTCATATGCTAGTTTGGCGTTTTTTAAGCTGCCATATTTGGCAATAAAATCTTGTTTATCTAGAACAGAATTTAGATTAACAGAAGTCTGCTGATCGCTTTTTAACTGCTTTTCTCGCTTTAATAATTCTTCTGCTGCGATCCAAGCTGCATTGCCGAAAGCAGCATCATAAGCATCGCCACTTGCCTTTAATTCGTCTCTAATTTGTTTTAATTGATTGAGTACCATAAACGAAGATAAATTATCGGCACTACAGGACAAAATACAACATCCTGAGCTGCGAATCGGTGAAATTTTGGCAAAAAAAGCGATAATTAAGCCTGAAACTGCTGATTTTTTTGCGCAAGATTGGTCAAAAGTAGTTATACAACCCGAGAAAGATGCCTTGGGCTATTATCTTAGACAAGCTGCAATCCTCAGTAGCGCACAGATTGAGGTAATTTTAGCCGAACAAAGATCCACAGGAGTTCGTTTTGGTACAGTGGCGGTATTTCAAGGATTTCTTAAATCAACTACCTTAGACTTTTTCTTAGCTAATTTATTTCCTGAAGAGCTTCACGTCTCGCCTTTTATCAACATGTCCCAAAGTTCATCATTGTTTTAAGAAAAACTTTGAGAAAGACACATTTAGCCATCCAAATCTCCTTCCATTACGATTGAGAGTGCTTTACCTGTAGATTCTTTAAACTCTTCAACATCAACCCGTTCTAAAATTATGATTGCCAAGATCATCCCTATTGCCTGTATGACGAATACCAAGCCATAAGAAAACAAGGGAACGGCAAAGATACTTTTACCAATATCCAGAATCACTCCCCCCATGAAAGTAGCTAGACCTCTGGACATTGCTTGCGCTAATCCCCATGCACCGATAAAAGTACCTGCGGTTTTGGCAGCAGTTAAGTCCAACATCAAGCTAATTCCGCCAACGGTAGCTATCCCAGCAGTAATGCCAAATAACACCATTGCTAATTGCAGCATTTTTGGTTGTTGGGTAAAGCCAGCCAGAATAATTATCCCAAAACAGAAAGCAACTAAAATACAGCCGATTTTGGTAGTTAATTTTTTACCAAGTGCAGGAATAATCAAAAATCCTGTAATACTGTAACCCAGTAAAATTCCAATGCCCCAAAAAGCATTGAGTTGAGTAGTCTCACCAATACTCATGCCAAATACTTCTCCACCATAGGGTTCAAGTACTGCTTCCTGCAGAAATAAACCAATGGTCAGAACAGATAAAAAAGCAAAAAAGATGCCTGTTTGACGACTAGTAGTTAAAATTCTAATGGCGCGATTAATAGTAATGTTATCTTCTCTATTAGTTTCGGTATTGCTAGTAAAACGGGAATACCTTGTTTCTACTTTCCAAGTGGCAATTAAAGCTAAAGCTATGACTAAAAATGGTACAAAGCCAAAAACAAAATTGATCGGCGGCTGCAATGTTGCGAGGGGAATATTGCCTGCGGTCATTCCTTCTGCTTCAATTTTTTTAAAGACAATGCTGCCACTAACTCCGCCAATAACAATCCCCACCATTAACATCGACCAAACGATCGCAATTAATTTAGAACGTCTTTCTTCTTCAGTAATATCTACCAATAAAGCAGTAAATGGCGTTGAGCTACAGCTAACCGCCAAACCATAAATAGCCATAATTAAACACAATAAAGCACTCCAGCCAATAGTCTGACTATTCCATAGCCAACCACCACTAGCCCTAACCACTGCTGCAAGTTGCCAGACAACCTGCACCGCTAAGAACACCGCTAAACCAAAAATGGCTGTCCCCAGCAAGACGTAATTGGTACGATGCTTGCCTAATAAAGGTTTATTATCTGATAGCTGTCCAAACCACACCCGCGCTGGCGAAACAAATAAAGAGGTAGCTAAAATCCCGCCAGTAATAGTTGCAGGGATACCTAATTCACTGATCATTACTCGATTTAGCACCGCAAGAGTCAGCACCGCCATTAATCCTAATCCCAGATTAAACAAGCCTAGACGGAAGATAGTTAGCATTCCTACCTGACGCTTAGGGCGATTTTGAATCTTAATCGATTCAGAAACATCTTCAATAGTCATTTTTTAATATTATTAATTTGATTTATAAGTTTTAAGGTATTAGTATTTTAAGTCTTAGACTCTACCCCTGTTAAGGTGAGCGTTTGTACTGGTTTTGCTGTTGTAAAAGACGAGCAGTAGATACATGAGGATGCTTAGGATCATAAGTGGGTTGGGTTTTCGGTTTTTTCTGACCTCTTGGAGAAGAGGAAAAGCGTTTGAGATTAACAAAAGTAGACCAGTGCTGCAAAGTGTGAACAAATTCTGGGACATTCATCTGAGCAAAAGGCAACCACAAGGATGCAGGAAGAGCGATCGCCATGCCACGAAAATTGCCTTGGACTTTTTCGACGAGATAATAATCAGATAAACCCGCTTCGATTTTGAATATTCTAGCCGTCGGGCAGACGGTGTTTGCTTGTAGATCAAGCTCTGGCAGGGATCAGCCTTTGACCGATCTAGCTATCTTGGGGCGGCGCGTTTTATGAATCAAGAATCCCTTATGCGGAGCGGTATGCTCAACCACTAGCTGCGCGTCGTCCTTTAGGGCGCGTTTCGCGACGGGAGTGTCAATCGATGTCCTGTACTCACTGTTGTTGTACTTGCGGACTTGTAATTAAGCTAAATTTAAAAATGCTCTTGTGATCGACCATATCCACCACCGCCAGGAGTTTCAATCACCAATGTATCTCCAGTCTGCATTTCTACTGTCGCTTTGCTACCTAATTCTTCGGTAATACCATTGTGCTTCTTAATGTAGTTTCGACCAGCTTTTCCTGCTGTGCCTCCCGCCAAACCGAAGGGCAGAATACGTCTACGATTAGATAAAATTCCTGCCGTCATCTTGGCTAAAAAACGCACTTCTCTCACCACGCCATTACCACCACAGTGACGTCCTGTTCCCCCACTATTTTGACGAATACTAAACTCTTCTAGAAGTACGGGAAAACGTTGCTCTAAAATCTCTGGATCGGTCAGCCGAGAATTAGTCATCTGAGTTTGTACTGCATCGGTACCCTCAAAGTTTTTACCTGCACCCGAACCGCCACAGATAGTTTCATAATACTGATACTGTTCGTTACCAAAAGTCAAGTTGTTCATTGTTCCCTGAGACGCTGCCATAATTCCTAAAGCACCATACAAGCAATCGGTAATATTCTGAGAAGTCTCTACATTTCCTGCTACTACAGCAGCTGGATATTGTGGATTCAGCATACAGCCTTTAGGAATGATTATGTTTAGCGGTTTCAAACAACCTGCATTAAGAGGAATACGAGCCTGAACTAAAGTCCGAAAAACATATAAGATAGCAGCCTCACATACCGCAGCAGGAGCATTAAAGTTATCATCTAGCTGATTGGAAGTACCTGTAAAATCAACGGTTGCCTCAAGATTGTGTCGATCTATGGTTACTTTTACCTGTATTGTGGCGCCGTTGTCCATCTCGCAAACGAACTCACCATCTTTCAGCGCCGCGATCGCCTTTTTTACGGCTGCTTCAGCATTATCTTGAACAAACTGCATATAATTCTGTACAGTTTCTGTCCCGTATTGAGCAACCATTTTGAGCAGTTCTTTGACTCCACGATTGTTCGCAGCAATCTGTGCTTTAAAATCAGCAATATTTTGGTCGGGATTTCTGGCGGGATAAATATGATTAGTTAAAACTTCTCTAGCAGCAGTTTCCCTAAATTTCCTGGCTTCTACCAACAAAAAGTTATCAAATAAAATTCCCTCTTCTTCGATATTTCGACTGTGGGGCGGCATTGAACCAGGAGTGATACCACCAAGATCTCCCTGATGCCCGCGAGAAGCAACATAGAAAATGGGTCGAATCTGCTCATTAAAAACGGGAGTAATTACCGTCACATCTGGAAGATGAGTGCCGCCATTGTAAGGATTATTCGCTAAATAAATATTACCTGGTTGAATTTTATCTCCCAGTGCCTCAATTAAACTAATCACGCTGGCACTCATCGAGCCAAGATGTACAGGAATATGAGGCGCATTCGCTACTAAAAAGCCAGAACTATCAAAAATTGCACAGGAAAAATCTAATCGCTCCTTAATATTGACTGAAGTAGCGGTATTCTGCAAAACAATACCCATTTGTTCAGCAATAAACTGATAAAGATTATTGAAAATTTCTAAGCGAACAGGATCGGGTCGATCTAGAGGAATCATACGTAAATAAGCGGTAAGTTAATTGGGTTTAGCCTAATTACCCGAAGATTTTCATGCCCATAGCCTCAAGTCCGTTTCTCTAGCGAGGAAGTAGTACAGTATATAGACTAAATTTTTTAATCGCCTATTACAAATATTTTTTGGCTGCCTTTTTTATTTACGTTTATCTTCTTTAGACTAGTTGTTTATACTTTAAATATATCGATAAAACACAATAAAACTTAAATCAAGTTGCCGGCAATATTTAATCTGGCACGTCGCAATTATCTTAATCTACATTCATGCAGTCAACTCCCAATCTAGATCAATTCATTCCCGAACCTTTAACCAGAGTAGCCTATCAAGGGTTTCAAGAAAGTAAAAAAGTATTCGGCTTCGTACACAAACTAGTTAGCGATCGCCTTACCAATACACTTATTCCCGAACAAGCCAGCAAAAGCCAGCCTCTCGATCCTGAAGTATTTGAAAAACTTCAGATAAAACTCAAGGCCTTAGAAGAAAAGGATTGGCAAGATGCTCAACAGGGAATATACCCTAACAGCTTGCTGTTTGACAATCCTTGGTCTGATTTCTTCCGTTACTATCCTGAAGTTTGGCTAGATATGTTCAAAATTTGGGGGCGCCTAGAAAAAAAAGACTATCAAAGCTTTGATGCGGCGATCGACCGAGTTGGCTATCCTGACTATTATCTGCAAAACTTTCACTATCAAACAGATGGCTATCTCAGTGATATGTCTGCTAACCTATACGATTTACAGGTAGAGATTTTGTTTAATGGTGCAGCAGATGCAATGCGTCGGCGAATCCTCGCCCCTCTTAAACAAGGATTACAGGCGTTTTCCCGTATCCCACCCCAACAGTTAAGAATCTTGGACATAGCTTGTGGTACTGGACGTACCTTACGTATGCTTCGCGGTACTTTCCCTAAAGTATCTTTGTTTGGTACAGATTTGTCTCCTGCCTATCTCCGTAAAGCCAATCAGCTGCTTTGTGAGATCTCAGGCGAATTACCCCAACTGCTTCAAGCTAATGCCGAAGAGTTACCCTATTTAGACAACTATTTTCACGGACTCAGTTCGGTATTCTTATTTCATGAATTACCCGCTGTCGCCAGGCAAAATGTCATCAACGAAGCGTTTCGTGTTCTACAACCAGGAGGCGTATTGGTAATCTGTGATTCAATGCAGGCGATCGACTCTCCTGATTTTCAAATTATGATGAATAATTTCCCTGCTATCTTTCATGAACCTTACTATAGACATTACACTACCGATAATCTAGAAGAGCGTTTAACAACAGCCGGATTTACCAATATTCAAGTTGAAAATTACTTTGTTAGTAAATATTGGACGGCTTATAAGCCAGCATTATAATTCCCTAGTTATCTAATAGTCTTGATGCTTAAGTAACTTACGGTTGGTCACGGTTACTCATTGTTTCTAGCTATATTGCTACAGTGTGTGACCGTGATTGCCAATCCAAGATTGAGTTAGACTAAAATTAAAGGGTGAGATATCTATAGTTCATCAAGGGCAAGTGGCTAATAGCAGTGAATGATCGCTTTAACAAACTACTTCAACTTAATACATCTGGTCTTGGCTGCTGGGCAAGTATAATTCTTACTGTATTTATCTTGACCAGTGTTGGTTTAGGCTGGATAATTAATGGCTTTATTATCTTTATTGCCCTATTTTTGATCGCTCCTGTGGTTGCCTTCTGGGGGTTTCAGTGGTGGTTGAGGCGCAAACTAATTCAAGATCGCTGTCCCGTGTGCAGCTACGAGTTTACAGGATTTAAAAACACGGAGTTTAATTGTCCTAGCTGTGGTGAAGCTTTGCAAGTTAAGGCAGAAAGCTTTAGTCGCATGACCCCTCCAGGCACAATAGACGTAGATGCAGTGGAAGTATCGGTTCAAGGTATCGAAGAAGGCAGCTAACCTAACAACTAAGAATTAGTTATCCGTAGAAATATCTAAAGTAAACTGATGTCGGCTACCTGTGCGATCGCCAACGTAAATTTGATAGTAGCCTGCTTCCCATACTCCAGAAATTTCAGGTTTTAATCCTGATACCTCATCTCCCAAAACACAAAAACTATCTCCTGGATTAGGCCCTACTACCAACAATGTTGGTTGACCTCCATTAGTTTGGACTGTCAACCGCATATAATCAATTCTCTGCTCTACGTTCATTTCATAACTAGGGGTGCTAGGAACAAAACCGCAACCCTGACTATCTGTAGAACCACCAGATTGACCTGTAATTGTTTTGTCTGTTTTATTTGCCTTGGCGTTAGTATTTGCCACACCATTGTCAATATTGACAAATAGCATAGCCATAGACAAAATCAAAATATTAATAGCGTTAAGTTTTGATAACTTGACGATACCAGGAACGGAAAAATTAAATACTGTCATGGCAATTGCAAACTTAATCAGTTTGCGGTTTAAAGATAAAAGCGAAATCGCCTAAAAATTTTAAAGATCAATATACTATTTATATTATTAGATGAAGAACTATTTTATAGAGTTATTGTTCCACTTTGATAATAGTCATATTTAACTAGATCAGATTAATTAAGTATTAACAATTAACCAAAAAGTTATATATATTTAGTAAAAATAATAAAAATAGTAGCTTTCTTTTTTATTCCAAATAAATCATATTGATCAAAAATTATTTCAATATATTATTGCTAACCTATTGAAATTAATGATTAAAGGTTAGTTTATTATATAGTGGAGTTTTATTAATTGTTCACTCTGCCATTTAGTTAATACGTCTGATATAAATTAAAAATCTTAACTTTTTTGTTTAAAGCTATAGGTCATAAGCTCTAAGCCTCAAAAATAGATCACACCAAAATTTAAACAATCATGATAACCAATCTATATCAAAGGCTTGGGGCTACCCTAAAGGACTTCCTTCGCGTCGCCCTCGAATGGGGGTATCCTTTAGTGAATCCTTGAGAAGTCCCTTCAGGGAGGAACTATTAATCTTTCAACACAGCTAATTCACATTAGGTGTTTAATTTAATTAAAAACGACATAAACTAAACTTGAAACACTTGTCAAATCAGACAATAAATCTTTTTAGATCATCGGTACATTACTCTGTAAAAAAAATATTTAATTAATATTGCTTAAAACATTTATTAAAATCGATATATTTGTTATTTTAATATACTGCTGAGAAATATAAATTTGCTAGTAATTTAAAGTCGAGATTAAGATTATAGTTCTTTTCAAACTTAGATAAATCTGCTATCTAAATCTAAAAATAAAAATTCATTCTACTAATATTTATTAAGTTATAATTACATTTAGCTAATGCTTTTTAGTTGAATTAAACTAGACGACTAATATACTATTATTTTAAATAATAAGATGAGCAAACTAATGAATATACACTAAATTTTTAACTGCTTTTGAATATTTTTATATTACGAGACCTCAACTTTACTAAAACTTTAAGATATTCACCTGCTTAATCGCTTATAAATTCTTTATAACAGTAAATACTAAGACATTATTATTTTTTTTAGAGAAAAGCTCGACGTTTAAGGAAAACACTATGACCAACCCGCATCGAAACAGCAGTTCTTATCCTAATCTGCGGTCTGAATTTGATATCAATATAGGAGAATATTTTGTTAAACTGAAACGTCGCTGGTTGCCAGCGCTAGCTGTATTTGCTTTGACTATTGGTACTACTTTTTTTCTAACTGGTTTCTTAGAAAAAACTTATAGATCCGAAGGAAAAATTTTATTTAGAAAAAATAATCCTAATTCTCTTCTTGATTTGCGAGAAAATGCTAATCAGTTCGATTCTATATTAAATACTCAAACTCCTCTCAGTACAGAACGATTACGGATAACCTCAGAACCTGTTCTGCAAGAAACTATCGACCAGCTAAAATTAGAAAACGCTGATGGCGAGCCGCTTAAAGTTAGAGAATTAAAGCAAAAACTGTCTGTCGAGATAGTAGGGGGAACTGATGTTATTGCGATTGAATATAAAGATCGAGATCCAATAATTTCTTCCAAGGTAGTCAACACCTTAATGGATGTATATATCAAGGAACACGTTCGCAGCAATAAATCGGCAGCTGCTAGTGCAGATAGTTTTATTACCAATTCAATACCTAAAATAGAAGATAAACTGCAAGGTTTAGAATCTCGTTTACAGAGCTTCTACGAAAAAAATCAGGTTGTAGATTTGCAAGAGGAGAAAAGAACTCTAGTATCAGAAATTGGCACTCTTAATCGCCAAATATCTTCACTAGGAGCTGAACTACAGGGAAAAAAAGCTCAAACAGACAGTTTTCAAAATCAACTTGGCTTAAATCTGAAACAGGCGATCGCAGCCAATCAATTAGGGAATACACCTCAAGTCCAAAGTATTCTCGAACAGCTAGGTGCTACAGAAACGGAGCTATCTCAAGAGCGCCAAAGATTTAACGACAATCACCCAACCATAGCTAGTCTCGAAGAAAAAAAACAGACTTTAAATTCTCAATTAACAAAATTGATTAGTCAGTATGTGGGGGCAAAAGTTTCTGAAGGGTTATTAGTCGGTGGCAATTTAAAAGAAAATCAGTTGGAAAAATTTATTAATCTAAAAATAGAAGAATTGAGTTTGCAGACGCAACTTTCTTCGTTGTATCAATATCAACAAGTATATTTAGAGCGAGCTAAAGAGATACCTAGCCTAGAAAAACAAGAGCAGTCGCTACTACGAGAAGTTGAAAGCGCTCGTTCAACATACAACACATTGTTAGATAATAAATCTGAGCTAGATGTACTAGTTAATCAACAGACTGGCAATGCTGAGATCATTGAATTAGGTCCAGTGCCAGAAGAGGGTAGCACTGGTAGAGTACCACTGATACTTTTAGGTATTCTAATGAGTTTATTTTTGTCTAATTTAACAGTTATTTTGTTGGAAATACAGGATCGTACTATCAAAACTATTCCTGAAATCAAACAAAGGTTTGCCTACCCAGTATTAGGAATTATTCCCTTAGATACGCTGCAAAGCGATCGAGGAGGAATTATAGTTCAAAGAGAACCTGATTCTTTCGCTAGTGAACTTTATCGTATGATTCAGACTAATCTCAAATTTCTGGCAGTTAAACATCAGCCTAAGGTTATTTTGATGACTAGCTCTGTTCCAGGAGAAGGTAAGTCCACAGTAGCTGCCAACCTGGCTGCTGCTATTGCACAGTTAGGTCGCAAAGTTCTGCTAATTGATGGTGATTTAAGAAAGGCTTCTCAGCATCACTTATGGGGGATAAATAATACGTCTGGGATCAAAGACATCGTAACCCAGAAGATACCTGTTCAGCAAGTGGTTACTCAGCCGATGAAACAACTTGACGTGCTAACCTCAGGCACAATTGCTCCCAACCCTCTTGCCCTATTAGATTCTTCGGAAATGAACGATTTGGTTGCAGCAGCCAGGAAAGAATATGAGCTAGTTATTATTGACGCTCCACCATTAGCAGTTACCGCAGATGTTTTAACTTTGAGCAAACTAGCTGATGGTATTGTCTTGATAAGTCGCCCAGGAATTGTCGAAAATGAGAGTGCTGAATTAGCTCAAGAAACTATAGCTAACGCTAATTTATCTCACAAGGTTTTAGGAATGATCATTAATGGTGTTAAGTCTAATGAATTTGACCGCTATTCATACCATGCTAAATATAGCAAAAACTACTTTGCTAGTGCGCTTAACAATAGTCATTCTCAAACTGCAACCGCTTAGGTTTAGATAATTTTGAGATTACGCTCGTAAATAATAACCTGGAGTAATTGTTCTTGATGCAAACATGAAAAAATCAACTATTATAATCGGCTTGGATGCAGCAGAGCCTAGATTAATTGAAGAATGGATGACGGCAGGACATTTACCAAACTTAAGCACAATTCGTCATCAGGGAACGTACGGTCGTTTAAATAATCAGGTAAAGTACTGTGGCGTACCCACAGAGTACTCAACTACTGAGCCTTTATGGGCCACTTTTTCTACTGGATGCCGTGCTGATACACTCGGCTATTGGGACACAGTTAGCTACAACCCAAATAACTATGAAATTGTTTGTGATGTAGTTACTAGTGGTTATGACTACCAAGAATACCCTCCCTTTTATGCTTTGGGTGAAAATTATAAAGTAGCTGTCTTAGATGTCCCTGTCACTACTCTTTCAGATCAGATTAATGGGGTACAAATATTAGGCTGGGGTGGGCATTATCCCTACACAGTTAGTGCTTCCAATCCTCCAGAGATTTATGCTGACGTGGTTGAAAAATATGGTAAAAACCCAGTATTGCATAACGATAACGGACTATGGTGGAATCCTCAATACGTCAGTTGGATTCAACAAGCACTAACAGAGAGTATTGAGGGGCATTCGGCGATCGCCCGCGACTTACTTCAGCAAGACAACTGGGATTTATTTCTGATGGTATTTGGGGAAACTCATACCGTAGGGCATGACTTATACAACCATAGTCAGGCTGACCATCCTGTGTACAATCATCTTAGTAAAAATGGTACTAAACCAGACCCAGTATTAAGTACCTACAAACAGGTCGATAGTGCCATAGGTGAAATTTTAGCGGTTGCTCCTCAAGATGCTAACGTACTGTGCTTTTCAGTTCACGGTATGGCAGCCAACTTTACCGATTTATTGAGTATGGCGGTACTGCCAGAGTTGCTTTATCGTTTTCATTATGGCAAAGCCGCGATCGCTCCAGGAAAACTCGATTCTAAGCCTGGGTTGATCGTAACCAAGCCAATTAGAAATTCTTGGGCAGGAGAAATTTGGAGTCAAATATATGAGCCTAATCCCCTTAAAAAACTATT
The DNA here is from genome assembly GCA_050330395.1 of Pleurocapsa sp. Taxonomy (GTDB): domain Bacteria; phylum Cyanobacteriota; class Cyanobacteriia; order Cyanobacteriales; family Xenococcaceae; genus Waterburya. Next base: position 12,831 of record JBHJNW010000106.1, on the reverse strand, counting down.
TCGCACCTGGACTCATAAGAAATTCTTGAGGGACAAAAAACACGGTTTACTTTCTCCCTATAGCTTGTTAGATGAACCAATTGAACAAGAATTAGCTATGGGCTGGATGCCAAGTATGTGGTATTCTCCTCTTTGGTCTGACATGAAGGCATTCGCTCTACCTGCATTTACCAATGGTCACATTCGGATCAATCTCCAAGGTAGAGAGAAGAATGGAATTGTTGATCCTAGTGATTATCATGCTTTATGTAGCGAATTAAGCGAGATCCTTTATGACCTTAAGGACGCTAGGACTGGCAGCAAAATTGTTAAGCAAGTTGTCTTAACTCGCACTAATCCTTTAGATAGCGATCCAAAGCTACCTGATGCAGACATTGTGATTCTCTGGCAAGAGCCAATTACTGATGTCGTTGACAGCTCAAGACTAGGACGGGTTGGCCCCTTAACACACTGCCGTGCAGGAGGACATAAAAGCCAAGGATTTTTAATGGGCAAAGGACCTGATATTCCCCAGGGATTTAATTTACCTGCCAGTGAAGCAGTGGACTTAGCCCCAACAATCTTAAACCTAATGGATGCCAAAATTCCTCAATATTTAGATGGTCAAAACTTGTTTCATAATGTTTTGAGTTAAACACATTTTACTTAACCAAAACGCAGATTAATCTGTGTTTTGCTGAGAATACGTCACAACTTTTAATGGTGTCAAGCTCATCGGCAAAACCAGATCAGACAAAAATAATTAAAATCAATGTAGCAGTAATTTTCTGCAAGCAAACACATAATACTGACAGCAACTAAGTCGTTAACAACTGTTTAATACATAACCTTCATTTTTATGTTCCAAAGCAAGAGTAAAATTTTCAAACATTTTGAATTTGTTTTTACGATCTTTTCTGTGATTCATGTTTCTCAGGCTATTATCCCTTTATTATTAACTGGAGGAATTAACGAAGGTGATGGTATCGATGTAACCAGTCTCGATCTTTCGATTAACGCTAAAATCTCAGTCCTCATTTACCTAGTGGTATTTGTACTGCTAGCGATGAGGTGGAGAAGATCTTTAGCAGCATTTTCGAGAAATATATTAATTTGGATTTTGCTCGGAATTATTTGTTTTTCTTACTTTTGGTCAATCAATCCTGATCAGACCCTAAGATTTAGTATTTATGCGATCGGAACTACTGGTATTGGTTTGTATATAGCAACTCGCTACACTCTTGCCGAACAAATGCAGCTGCTTAACTGGGTTTATGGATTACTAATAACTTTAAGTATTTTATTTGCAGTTGTAATTCCTCAATATGGCATTATGGGTGGCGTTCATGAGGGTGCTTTACGAGGAGTATTTACTCATAAAAATCAATTTGGTGCCTTTATGGCTCCTGGAGGAGTGATTTTTTTGCTTAGTGCTTTTCGGGGAGGATCTTATAGTTGGCTTTATTGGTGTTTGTTAGTTCTCAACTGTGGGGCAATGGTTATGTCTAAATCCACAACCGCCTTGGGAACTTTTGGGGTAATGCTGATCTTGTGTTTGATTTATCGTATTTTCAGATGGCGTTATGAGGTGATGGTTTCAGCCGTATTAGCTGTAACTATCCTTGGCTTTGTTGGTTTAATTATGGTTGCAGGATATATTGGTTCGGACTCGTTATTTGGTTTTGTGGGGAAAGATACAACTTTGTCAGGTAGAACATACATCTGGCAATATGTTTGGGATCAAATTCAATTACGCCCCTGGTTAGGATATGGGTTATCTGCATTCTGGAATGGATATGATGGTCCTTCTGGCTATGTGCAATTGGCAATGAGAATAGCCGTAATTTATGCTCATAATGGATTTTTGGATATTTGGCTCTCTATAGGTTTGGTGGGGTTAAGCGTTTTTATGATTAGCTTTGTTGGTACTACAGTGCAATCTTTGGCATTGCTGAGAAAGACTAATACCCCAGAAGGATTTTGGCCTCTTTTATTTTTGACTTATATTCTATTGTCTAACTTAACCGAAGGAACAATATCTAGTTTCAATAGCTCTTTTTGGGCGATATACGCAGCGATATCTTACTCTTTAGTGATAGCCGAAAGCAGAAAATACACCATTACTGAAGAATGGGTAGTTCAATCTTAAGAAGATGAAATATAGACTATGAATTTAATAGAAATTAAAAATAAAGCAGCATATTTATTTAAAAGTAGTCTGGCACGGGATACGCTATGGATGTTATTTTCCAAAATATTTAACGTAGTTATGCAAGCAGCATATTTCATAATTGTTGCTCGTTTGTTAGGCAAAGAAAACTATGGCTCATTTATTGTCATTACTGCTACAGCGTCTATTATTTTTCCTTTTATTTCTTTGGGAGGCGAACACTTATTAGTCAAGAATGTTTCTACTAATAGAGCAGCTTTTAGCACTTACTGGGGTAATGGTTTGGTGTTGCTCACTGCTAACGGGACTCTTTTTACTATTATTCTATTGCTGCTTTCTCCATTACTATTTCCTAGAGATGTTCAATGGGGTGCAATATTACTGATTCTACTATCTGATTTAATTTGCTTGGCACTTTTAGATTTGGGATTCAAGGCTCTGATGGCAGTAGATATGGTCAATAAAACAGCGCAGTTAGGAATTTTAAGTACCTGTAGCAAGCTATTAGCTGCGTTATCTTTAGCAGTATTTTTTACTAATCCTGGAGTTACTACGTGGGGTTATTTATATTTTATTAGCTCGGCAACTATGGCTATAGTTACCATTATTTTAATCAATAAAATGATCGGTTCTCCGCGCCCTGCGCTGTCTGAATTAAAATCTAATCTTACTCAGGGAATATATTTCTCTATTAGTGCCTCAGCAAGTAACATTAACGCTAATTTAGATAAGTCAATGCTAGGGAAGCTAGCTAATGTAGGTGCTGCGGGTATTTATGGTTCTGCTTATCGTTTCATTGATGTTGGCAACGTTCCTTTATTAGCATTATCTGGTGCTACCTACACCAGATTTTTTCAGCATGGAGCATCAGGAGTCAAAGGAAGTTTAGGTTTTGCCAAACGCTTATTGCCTATCTTGACGTTATATGCGATCGCCTCGGTAATTGGCTATTGGGTTTTGGCTCCTTTTATCCCCGTAATTTTGGGCGAAGAATATCGCGAGGCAATTGCCGCTTTACTCTGGTTGTCTCCCCTTCCCGCGATCGCTACCTTTCAGTATTTGGCAGCAGATACCCTAACTGGTTCTGGACATCAAAAAACTCGCAGCATGGTACAGGTAGCAGCTGCAATTCTTAATGTTTTATTGAATATATGGCTTATTCCCAAATTTTCTTGGCAGGGGGCAGCCTGGGCTACTTTAATTTCCGATTCTCTGCGTCTAGTTTGCTTGTGGATCCTAGTTCTTTTACTGTATCGCCAAGAAACTAAGCAAGACTATTTACATGGATAAACAATCTTGGCTTGTGTGCGAATTCTGAACAATTATTTACCAACAATATATTATTAACTAATTATTAGAGATAGGTTTCCTTGATTTTAAAAGTAAACCGAAACAGCTAGTAGCCAACAACCACAAATATTTTAAATTAAAATCATGCTTTTTAATTCTTTTGAGTTTATTTTCTTATTTTTACCTATTACTTTAATAGTATTTTTTTGGATTGGGAGACGTACTGAAAATGTTAAACAGCAATTACCGATTCTCTGGTTAGTCATTGCTTCTTTAATATTTTATGGCAGATGGAAACCTTTAAATCTACCATTGATTCTGTTGTCAATTGCCGTCAATTACTATTTAGGTTACTTATTAGGTAACACAATCGAAAAACCAACAGTTAAAAAAATATTCGTTGGTCTAGGAATTGCTTTTAATTTAGGATTAATTAGCTATTTTAAATATTTCAACTTTTTGATTAGCAACATAAATCAGTTTGGTGGAACAAATTTTACTCTACCTTCTGTTGTAATTCCCCTGGCAATTTCTTTTTTTACTTTCCAACAGATTGCTTATCTAATCGATGCCTACAGAGGAGAAACCAAAGAATACAACTTGGGCAAATATATCTTGTTTGTTTGTTTTTTCCCCCAATTAATTGCTGGTCCAATTGTACATCATACAGAAGTGCTACCACAATTTGAAACAGCATCGGTCTATAAATTTAGTCAAAGAACTTTGTCTATTGGTTTAACAGTTTTTATAGCTGGTTTATTTAAAAAAGTTATATTTGCTGATCGCATTGCTGAATATTCCAATTTGGCTTTTGCCGCGGCATCTCAAGGGATTGACCTCACGTTCTCTGAATCTTGGGTTGGTGCCTTGGGTTATACTCTACAGCTCTATTTTGATTTCTCTGGCTATTCTGACATGGCAATTGGGGCAGCGTATATGTTCAATATTAGGCTGCCATTAAATTTCAATTCACCTTACAAAGCGATTAGCATTGTAGATTTTTGGCGCAGATGGCATATTACCCTTTCTCACTTCTTGCGCGATTATTTGTATATACCTTTGGGAGGTAGTCGTAAAGGAGAATTAAGGCGTTACTCTAATTTATTTATTACTATGCTGTTGGGAGGTTTATGGCATGGTGCTGGTTGGACTTTTATCTTTTGGGGGGGTTTACATGGCTTTTATCTAGTAATCAATCATCTATATCGTTCAATTCGCAAAGGACTGGGACATAACCTAAAGAATGATAATTGGCTACTTCGTGGCACTGGATGGATTGTAACGTTTATTGCTGTCGTAATTTCCTGGGTGTTTTTTAAAGCTAATAGTTTTGAAACTGCTACTTCTATGTTGATATCAATGTTTGGCTTTAATGGTATAGATTTACCAGAATTCTTAGCACCTTATCTTGGCTTTCTCCGAAATTTTGGGATAGGATTTTTAGGATTTACGGTCAATGTGGGCATCAGCCAGAAATACTCTACCTTCGGTATTATTATCTTATTGCTAATTGCTTGGTTCACTCCTAATACTCAACAGTGGATGGGTAAATATAATCCAGCCTTAACCGAGTCGATTGAATACAATCAACCGCAATGGCAACAGAAATTTTGGCAGTCTTTGTCTTGGAAACCAAACCGAATTTGGACAGTAATTATCGCCGGATTAACTTCACTTTCTTTGCTCTGTTTCTCTAGAGTAAGCGAATTCTTGTATTTCCAATTTTAGTTTCTAAAATGTACACTCTATAACTATATAAAAATGAATCTTAGAAGTGCTGCCATCGGATTTTTGAAATTAGGTAAACGTAAATCTCCAGTAATTTCGGTTTCTCAACTCACCCACAAAGACAGGGATACAAAGTTTAGTTTCGGTCTTTATGGACTAGTAACCTTTTTATTGTTAGGTTCTGTGGCTGGCATAAATTGGTTAATCGATCCCTTGTGGTACGGTCATGGAAATATTGTGACTGGCAAAAATTTCGCTTTTAACGAAAGAATCAGTAAAACTAATCTTTTTTTGAGAACTAAAGAACAGGTGAACTACGACTGTATAATTTTGGGTAGTTCTCGAGTTACTGCATTAAGAGCATCAAATTTTATCGATAATAAGTGTTTTAATTATGCTCTTAAGGGTGGGGAAATACAAGATTTCGTTAGCTACGCCAATTTTCTGCAAGAAGAAGGTATTGAACCAAAAGTGGTTTATCTTGGCGTTGATGGCTTAAATTTCGTCGAGAAAGAAAGAAAAGAAAAGCAACCAGTGGCAATTGAGAGTCTTCAGACGCAATCTCCTTTAGAAGCCTACTTGTCGGCTGATGTTTTGCTATTTTCTACCATGACTTTACTAGGTATTAGTCCTGATCCTGGTAATTATTATGACCGCGATTTTGAACCAGTGGATTTTGCCAACCCTCCTGTTTATGCGCCAGAATTTTATAAGCCTGCATTCTTACAAAGGTGCGATCTATCTCCAGTAGAAAGCTTTGCCAGCCTTAAAGAGTTTTTTCCCAACGCTAAATTTGTTGCTTATGTGCCACCTATATCTGCTTGGGGCATGATTAATGATACCTATGGCAGAGGATTGATGGATTGTCATCTATCGGCTTTTTACGAGCTATCGCAAAGTTTTGACGTGATGTACGATTTTTCTATCCCTTCCGAGGTTACAAAGAACCCTGATCTTACTTTTGATGGCAGCCATTACTCAGTTAAAACCAACAATCGAATTGCGGAAGTTTTACAGGGTGAATCTGACCCTAATTTCGGTATTAGAATAGATAAATACAGTTTTAATGATTATCGAACCATATATCGGCAAAAATTACGAGAATTTTTGGTCGAGCATGATGAATTAGAGCGTTGGAACGATAACTCCGAAGTATCAATTGATCTAGTTCAGTAAAAAACCCTGCTTGCTGGTTAACATTCAGGGTAATCATTAGTTTAGTTAGAGTTTTAATTATTTACAAGTTGCGAAACCTTTTGTTTTTTACCATTTGCGATCGCCTCATATTAGGTGGAATCGCCAAACTTTGAATTATCTGATGACTCCGTTCTTGTTCCATTTGCTTGAGTTCGGTATAATCTAGCCAATGAATGCAGTTAACAGGACAGGTATCCATTGCTTCTTCAACTAGCTCTTTGGCATCTCCATCCTGATTAAATACTCTAGCTCTTCCATAGTCTGGTTCAATATAGAAAGTATTTGTAGCTACATGAGTGCAGTTTTTACAGCCAATACAAATGTTTTCGTCGACATAAACGCCTTTTTGTCGCCAAACTCCGCCCAATTCTGGCTCAAAACCACTTGGCTCACTCTCAGAAAAACCAGGCATTATGCGCTCCAGCGTTGAACAACTAAGCGAATTGAACCATCTTGATTTTTGGCTTGCTCGGTTATGCTAAATCCTCGCTCAGCCGTTTGATTAACTACAGTGTGATAAGCATAACGTTGAGTAACTTGACGTAGAAAACCATCGACAGTTAAGGGTTGTTGCCAATATTGCAAGTCTGCAACCAGTTCATATTCGCTACCATTCCAGCTAAATCCAAAATCATAGTCATTGTTTTGTTCGATAACTACATCTGCTTGATGAGTTTGTCCCTGATAACCTCTAACAATTCCAGGTCCATTTTTCCAATCTACGTTTAGATCTTCAAGTGCTGATTTGAGAGAATTTAAATTGCGAATCTTAGTTTTGATGTTGCTGAAATGTGACATAAATTTCCTCGCTAAAGTTAAATTGAAATGGATAAGTAAAAAAGCTATTTTATTAAACTACCAGTCGCTTAAGTTGCTCTGAGCATTTATCTGAGCCGAGGTAAGCTGATTTTGAGCATAATAGTCGGAAGTTGGCTTTTGATCGATTACAACTCCTAATTGCTGCTCGATTGCTGCTGTCACCTCTTGACAAGATGAACCAACGATACCTGTCACCGTCTCTTTAACCCGACCATCGGGATAAATAATAAATTCTAGTGTTTCCATTTATTTGCGATCGCCTAGTATTAAACTAATTATTAGCCTACTAAATCACTAGTTTTTGTTATATCGTCCTCATTATAGATATTTTGAGACCTAGACTTAATTATCTAAGAATCTTATCAAAGATTAACAATAATTGAATTGATTACTTAGGTATAGTTTAAGTTTTCCGCAAACTAACTTGAGAGTCAAGGGGTAAGAGTAGCTTAAAAAGAGTTTGTTAACAAAAAGATACAATCCTTAAAACAGATCGGTAAACTGATCAGGAGGTAAAGATAACTTTTAATTTATTTAATGGAATGAGCTGGAGATCATACAATCTGTTATGTATGCAAGTTAAAGCCAGAGATGATTATAAATAAAACAGTTAATCCGATTAAAGTTGGCGTTTTGGGTTTTGGTGGTTTAGGGCAAGCAGCAGCCAAGATCTTGGCTGCTAAACAAGAAATGAACTTAGTTGCAGCCGCAGATCACAAAGGCTATGTTTACAATCCTGCTGGATTAAACATAGATGCAGCAATTTCCACTTATCGCGATCGCCATTCTGTAGGTTATGCGGCTAATCATGGTGTTCTTAGTAATAATACTATTCAAGATTTGATTGAAAATGCGGTAGTTGATGGTTACTTCTTGGCTTTGCCCAACTTACCTAATACCTTTATGGCAGATGTAGCCCAGCAATTTATCAAATCTGGCTGGCAAGGAGTCCTAGTAGATGCTCTCAAGCGTACCAGTGCAGTAGAACAGTTGTTAGAACTACAGTCCAACTTAGAACAGGCTGGGATAACTTACTTGACAGGCTGTGGCGCAACCCCTGGTTTATTAACTGCTGCCGCTGCGGTGGCTGCTCAAAGTTATGCCGAAATCCATAGCGTTAAGATTACTTTTGGGGTAGGAATTGCCAATTGGGAGGCATACCGCGCCACTATTAGAGAAGATATTGCTCATATGCCTGAATATGATGTAGAACAAGCTAGAGCAATGAGCGACACGGAAGTTGCGACGCTACTAGATCGAACCAACGGCATTATCTCCTTAGAAAACATGGAACACGCAGATGATATTATGCTGGAGTTGGCTGGCATTTGCGATCGCGATCGCGTTACCGTTGGCGGAGTTGTCGATACTCGTAACCCGAAAAAACCCCTTAGCACCAATGTTAAAGTTACAGGACGCACTTTTGAAGGTGAAATATCTACCCACACCTTTACCTTGGGTGATGAAACCAGTATGGCTGCTAATGTTTGTGGACCAGCCTTGGGTTATCTTAAGGCGGGAATAGCTTTAAATCGTCGTGGGATTACAGGTTTATTTACCGCAGCCGAAATCATGCCTCAGTTTGTTAAGTAGTTTAAATATCAAAAAGCGATGTTTACTCTCGACATATCTAGTTGTTTAGTAAACTCAACTTGTTTTCAGGGGTCTTCTCAATTAGGTTGACCCCTTTTTCTTACCATCTCATTGCTACATTTAACTGCTCATCTCACTTTTGAGTTCCTTGTCACCCCGTGAGGTTTACTGGTTTAAAATAGCAACTCTAAATTAATACCTGCACGACTATCGTTATTTTCAATTGAGTTTTGCCATTCTAAGTCTGTAGATAAGCGTAAGTTGGAAATAACAGCATAGCCAACAGATAAAGAAGTTATGCCTACCTCTTGGCTACCTCCTGGAGAAATAAAGCTTTGAGAAAGAGAAATATCTCCTGCGCCAGTGCGCGAAAAAGCCAGCATCATTCTTAAACCAAGGTGCAACCCGTCAGTATTAAAGTCATTACTTTGAACATAACGATAGCCAACCAGAGGAGCAAAGTTGATATAGTTACCTAAAGGCAATAAGAAATAGTGCAAATCTGCGCCAACGGCATTGCGATCACCATTAAATGCAGATTGATAGTCGGTACTAATAGTTAAACCAGTACGCTTAATAAAAATATCTTCAATGCCGAGATTGATTCCTGCTGCATCATTAGCAGGAAAGACAGTAAAACCAAGGCGTAAGCGTGTCCGAAAACTAGGATCGTGTCGAATGTCTTCTCCAACATCGGGGACTTCTTGTAACCAACGTTGCAGTGTCGGACTTTCTTGAATCACGCGCTCGGGTATATCTAAGCGTTCGTTGACAGAATTAGCGGGAATATCTAAATCTGTGTCGGCTTCTTGAGCAATGACACGAAGGTTGACAAGGCTAATCAAAGCAATTTGCCAACCAAAGCTGAGCGATAAGAGCTTGAAAAACTTAATGGCGTTCAAAAATTTACCCTGAATTTTCCTTAGCCAATGTAGCTTAAATTACTGCTTGCTCACTAAACATTCTTACTCTTGAGGAGTAAACTTTAAAGAGACACCGTTCATACAGTAGCGTTGTCCTGTGGTTTTTGGTCCATCATTAAATACATGACCCAAATGACCGCCACAGCGACTACAGTGTACTTCTGTTCTAGTCATGAATAAAGAGCGATCTGTAGTCGTATCGATCGCCCCTTCTAGAGGTTGGTAAAAACTGGGCCATCCTGTACCGCTATTAAATTTGGTTTCAGAAGTAAACAGAGGTTGACCGCAGCCAGCACAGAGATATGTACCATCGTCATAAACTTTATCCAAAGGACTTGTTCCTGCTCTTTCTGTTCCATGTTTGCGTAACACTTTGAACTGTTCGGGAGTTAAAGATTCTTTCCACTCCTGCTCTGTTTTTTGAATTTCGTATTGATTTTTGGAAATTGCCATAACTACTAAATTGCTAAATCGATAATTGCGAATATTTACAAATATTATTATTATGACCTGATTTTCACCGAAAGGTAATTGGCTGATTTTTGTATAGATCGCTGTCAGCATTACTCAAACTGACAGCGATCTATACAAAAATCAAAAATTAAGCTATGGGAAGACAGAAACGAAAGACGCTTCCCTTACCTAGTTCGCTTTCCACTTCAATACGCCCACCCTGCAATTCTACCAGGCGACGAGCGATCGCCAGACCAATACCCGTCCCCCCTGAATGACTGGCGCGGGAGGGATCAGCACGCCAAAAACGTTCAAACACATAGGGTAGATCTTTGGCAGCAATTCCCACTCCCGTATCGGTTACAGAGATCCATACCTGACGATTGATTTTAATGGCTTCTACGATGATCGAGCCTGTTTGAGTGTAGCGAATTGCGTTGCCCAACAAGTTGACCAAAATTTGTTCAGTGCGATCGCGATCGGCTAATACAGGAGGAATATCTTTAGGATAGTTTAACTGTAAATCTGGACCTTCTTCTAACAACTGATCGGCAAAACGTTCCACTAGAGAAACCAGTAAAGGACGCAGGTTAATTGAGCGCGAGTTGATTGACAGATAACCAGCCTCTGCCTTAGAAAGTTCTTGTAAATCATGGATCAGTCGTTCTAAACGCCTTGTTTCTTTAATTAGACGCAGATAAAGTTCAGGAGTACCAGCTATTCTGCCATCAGCTAATTCTTCTAGGTAACCTCGTACGACAGTTAAGGGTGTACGTAGTTCGTGAGTTAAATCGCTAATTAATTCTCTGCGTCTTTGTTCCACATCTCCAATACTGCTTGCCATCGAGTTGAAGCTGACGCTCAGCTGATTCAATTCAGGAATATCGCTTTCAGGCACTCTTTCGTCTAAATCTCCTGCGGCAAATTTTTGAGTTATGCGCTTCATTTGCTTGACAGGTTGAGTAATACGTTTAGAGGAAATATAGCTGACAGCTCCCGCAGCACTGGAGCCAACTATAACTGATAGAATGGCGCTGCGGTTCCAAGCGTTTTGAAATCCTTCTACTAAATAAGTGCGAGCTGAACGAACAGTAAAAATTCCTCTTTTTTCTAATTGTTCGAGACGCAAGACAAACATTCTGGGAGAAGAAACTTTAGCAATAATGACAAAGCTGCCTAATCCCACCATCATTACTAATAAATGTGAAATAAACAGCCTCGCCCCTAAACTTAGTTTTGGCATTATGTCAGATATATAGTTTAAATTTAAATAACGTCATCAGCTGACACAGCTTATCTTACTATTTTTTTATTTATTTAGAATATTTAGCGTCCGATATAGATTAAAACTGGCAGCTTTTATTGGCATATTTAGTTTTAATTTGGCTAAATAATTAATTTGTCTCTTGTGTAAATTTTTCAGACAAACAAATGAGCTGAAATAATTAAAATTAAGGTAAATAATGGACTCGTTTTAGGCTAATTTTTTTAAAAAATTTTTGAACATTATAGTAATTTTATTGAGACTAATCATAGTGTTCAAGCTAAAAAATAGCGATTACTACGGGGATAGCATTCCCAATTTTTGACTCAGCCGTAGGCAAGGACTTTAGGAGATTTTGGCAAGCCCGTTTGCCATCTTTATGCAGGTTTATTCGTCGGGTTTTTCACCAATCTAATCAAAAAAGAGCTTGGAAGCATAAGCTGTCGTTTATTGAGGTTATAACCACGATAATTGGTTAGACAGTTCAAAACATTTTTAATTTGGAGAACCATAAGTTGTCCAAAAGTAGAAAAAAGAACCATAAGCTGTCCAAAAATTCTCATATTTTTGGTAGACTAAGATAGTTCATGTAGTTTAGACTAACGAAAAAGCAAAGACAAAAAACAGGGAAAGAATGAAAAGCAAGTAGGGAGAAAATGAAAATAGTAACAAAATTCAACCTCTCCCTATTATGGAATATGACCGATATCAGAAATTTCGTCAACAAACTTACCAGATGCTAGGAAAAGCTAAGGATGCGACATTTGAATTGATGGATAGCGTAATGACAACTAGAAATGCGGGGTGTTTGGCAGAGTTGTCACTTTCGCCTCTATTTAGAAGAAAATGGTCAAGTACCTATGAAGCTCTTGAAGATAGCCGTCCCAATAGAAACAAATTGATGAAAAGGTACATCAAACAGATGCCGTCATCGGAATATATATTATTAGGAATAGACCATACAGCATGGAGCAGGAGAGGAGCAAAAATCCTTAAAGATAGAACTTACGAACATCAAGCATCCTCAGGAATTATTGACCCTAGATAGTAGCATTTTCCAAGATAGTGAAATTAAAGGATATCGTATTGCGGAGGTGGGTAACTACTATGGCAATATCAAACAACGTTGGTTAACAGTTGAAAGTGAAGCACGTAGGTCGTCTGACCTCAAGCAGCTAGAAAAACGAGTTGGTAAACATTTAGCGTCGGCTCAATCTCAATTAAAACGATTATCACAACAGCAATTTGCCTGTGAAGCTGATGCACTTTTTGCAGCCAATCGCTTTGAAGCTCAATTAAGGGACTTGCAAAGAAATAAAATACCAGTCATTCTAGAGAAAAGAAATGAGACTCTGCCCATTTCTGTGTAAAATCTCAAAGATTGGACTTGTAGAAAGAATGCTCAATGACACCAT
>JBHJNW010000105.1:0-10648 GCA_050330395.1 Pleurocapsa sp. | reverse complement strand
CAAGAGCTTAAATGAGAAATAAAAGCGCAAAATTCAATCTGATTCCGAAAGAATTGGGTTTTTAGAACATTAAATTCTCAAGATACTGATAATTATTTTCATAATGAGAATTACTGATTTACTGAGAATTGGTCTGATAAAGTTAAAGAAAGAGCAAGTCCAAATAGCTAACCGTATCTAACGTGATGTTTTTAATCATGTCTTAGTCAAAAATCAACTGACTCAAAGTGAAGGCTCAATTAATCACATAATCACGATGAAAACAGCAATCCTGCTAATTTATTTTTCTAACAAATTCCTAACGATGTGAAATCAAATTTTTCTAGATTAGCCAAAATTATCATTTGCCTACTGGTAATCGGTGTGATTACTGGGGGAAGTTTTTATGTGATCGCTAAATATTTTCAGCTTCAGCAGTTATATCAAGCTAAAAATTTGCTGAATCAAAAAAAATATGCCGCAGCAATTGAGGCTTACGACCGACTATTGCAAAGCGACATCAGTAATTCCCATCTGCTGTGGATTAATCGCGGCTCTGCCTGGTCAGGATTAAAGCAATACGATCAGATGTTGCAATCTTGTTCGACAGCTACTTTAATTAAACCTAATGCTCCCATGGGTTGGAACTGTCGTGGGGAAGCATTATATCACCTGGAGCGACTCGAAGATGCTCTCAAAGCTTTTGAGCGAGCGATCGCCCTTGAGGCGGAAGAGGCGACTTTTTGGCTCAACCAAAGCCGAGTTTTAGCTCGTCTACAACAGCACTCTCAGGCAATAGCTGCTAGTGAGCAAGCAATTGGCTTACTTTTAAGATCACCAGAGAACCCAACTAATCGCCATAATTTAGCGATCGCCTTTGAGCAAAAAGGACAAAGCTGGTTAAAGCTAAATCAAAATCAACAGGCGCTATCGGCTTTTGAGCAGTCTCTAGCATATTTACCTGCCTACTTATCAGCTTTGCAAGGTCAGGGAATTGCTCGATATAGATTGGGTCATTACACCGAAGCAATTACAGCTTTTGCCGAGATTCTACAGCGTGACGATTTATCACAAGAGCAGCAGGCAATTAACTGGCTATACAAGGGGATTAGCCTTTGTGAAACCCCGAAAGCTGTGGCGGCAAAACAGGCTTTTGAACAAGTTTTACAATTGACTACAGAGCTTCAGGCTAAAGCGATCGCGCAAGCTGGCTGCGGTATTCGCTAAACTAAATATGCTTGGATTATCATTCAGCACTTTGATGAAACCAAGCGGTTAAAGCGATCGCTAAAGCATCGGCAGCATCATCAGGACGGGGGATAAAGTCTAAAGCTAGTTCTCGCGCTACAGCTGTCTGAACTGCAACTTTGTCGGCATTACCATAGCCTGTTAAAGCCTGCTTGATTTCTGGCGGTGTAAATTCTACGTAAGGCAGACGAGCTTGACTCAGAACTAACATTAAGACACCTCTGGCTTGAGCAACGGTAATGGTGTGACTCATGCGATAAAAGAAGAGTTTTTCTACCGCCACCAGATCGGGATTGATTTCGTCAATTAAAGTATGTAGATCATCATAGATGGTACAAAGGCGATCGCCAAAAGGAGTTTTGGCGGCAGTTTCAATGACCCCGAAATCTTTAAGCTTAACCAAATCAATCATATCAACTTCATCTGAGGTATGGCAGATAATAGTGCCAAAGCCTAATATGGCTATTCCTGGGTCTAAACCTAAGATTTTAATTTCCATTTTTGGCAAGATACGATTAATCTTAAAATCATATATATCTTTCAATTATTGATGTAATAGTAGTTATTTCAGCTTACTAGGTCTTTGGCAGCTCAAATGTTTAAGTTTATGATAACGACTCGGGCATTGATACTTAGAAAATGTTTTTTTACCTAGGATGAAAAATTCATCTGTTCCGCGCAAAAAAAATTTTAGTCACAGAACTCGATTATTCAAGTGGCTGTCTCCAGGACTATTCATTAAACGATGGCTACTCCTAAGTGCTAGCGGTTTTGTTTTGGTAGTTATTGGGACTGCTATTTGGAGTAAGCTGACGCCGATTTATCGCTTACTATCTTGGACCTCAGAGTTTTTAGAATTTTTAACTACCGTCGTTCCTAGCTATGTTTCCGGACCGATTGTTTTGATCGCGGGAATATTTCTGGTTTTTTGGGGACAATCTCGCACTATGGGTTCGATCACCGATGTCTTAGGAGTACATAAAGATAAAAGACTGGTCGATATGCTGTTAGACCGTCGTCGTCTTAATCGTGGTCCGAAGATTGTGGTTGTTGGTGGCGGAACTGGGCTATCTACTCTCTTACGAGGTCTGAAAGAATATAGCAGCAATATTACGGCTATTGTTACCGTAGCCGACGATGGAGGTTCTTCTGGAAGGCTAAGAAGAGAAATAGGAGTATTACCTCCTGGCGATATTCGCAACTGCCTAGCAGCTTTAGCAGACGAGGAGGAGTTGCTGACTGAATTATTTCAATATCGCTTTAAAGCAGGAGATGGCTTAGTTGGGCACAGTTTTGGCAATTTATTTCTGACTGTCATGAGCGAGATTACGGGAGATTTAGAACAGGCGGCAACTGCTAGCTCAAAAGTTTTAGCCATTAGCGGTAAAGTTTTACCTTCTACCCTAAGCGACGTTAGTTTGTGGGCAGAAATGGAAGATGGCAGATTAATTGAAGGAGAGTCTAATATTCCTGTAGCCAAAGGCAGAATTAAAAGCATTGGCTGTATTCCCGCCAATCCTCCTGCCCTTCCAGCAGCAGTCAAAGCAATCCACGAAGCAGAATATATTATCATTGGGCCAGGCAGCCTTTATACCAGTATTATTCCTAATTTATTAGTGCCTGAGATTAGAGATGCGATCGCTAATGCTAAAGTCCCTCGCATTTATGTTTGTAATATTATGACTCAGCCTGGAGAAACAGAAGGTTATAGCGTTGGGGATCATATTCGAGAAATAGACCGCATCAGTAGACGAAAATTGTTTGATGCTGTCTTGGTACATCGTAAACTGCCCAGTCCTCTATCATTACAGCGTTATGCTTTAGAAAATTCTCAGCCAGTTGATTTAGATCGCCAAGAAATCGCTGAACTAAACCGAAGGATAGTTATGGCAAACGTGATGGAAGAAGATTTATTGACCGGACACGTACGTCACAGCTCAAATCAGTTAGCCAGAGTCTTACTGCGATGGTACAGTGGCAAGTGGCAGCCTAAAATTTAATAGTTAAGAAGCTTTTTATTGGCAGTATTGCCGTCCAAGATTAAAATATACCTTAGTTAATTTAAAGAGATAAGGGAAGTAACAAAGCAGAACAGCCTAGTCAGCCTGCTTTACTTTGTTATCCCAACTTAAAGTTACTTGGCTTACTAATAATCTATCAATTCATTATGAAGAACGTGTATTGCAACCTCCTGATTAATATAAAATTTCGATAAACTTTTTATTTGCTTTAAATATTCTCTGTTGTGCCGAGGTGTTCAGGCAGTATTTTTAATTTATTTTTAATTTAAGGCTGACGATCCATGCTGACAATACTTTTGCCTACTCTCAAAGATACTCAGCATCTTGGTTATCTACTAGGTAAACATCTCTTTCCTGGCAGTACTATTTTTTTATTGGGTAATTTAGGGGCAGGAAAAACCACTTTAGTTCAAGGAATTGGTCAGGGACTGGATATTAGTGAGTCGATAGTCAGTCCTACTTTTACGCTAATCAACGAATATCTAGATGGTCGTATACCTCTATATCACTTAGATTTATATCGCTTAGAAGCGAGTCAGGTAGATAGTATTTACCCCGAAATCTATTGGTCGGGTATTGAAGTCGAGCCTGGTATCACGGCGATCGAATGGTCACAACGCTTATCTATTCGACCTGCCAGCTATCTCGAAATTGAGCTGACTGCTACTGCGTCACTCAAAGGAAGACAAGCCCGCCTTCAGCTTTACGGCATCAATATCGACGATTTAAAGTTTCTCCAAAGTTTTCCCTTAGCTGCTCAAGAGTGATCAAGCATCATAGACAAACAAAAAAAGAGTGAGTAAACCAAATCTATAGTTTTCTCACTTCACTCAATCTTTGATTGATATTTTAGGTGTTAAGTATCCAAAATAAAGGTTTCACTTAGAAAATCTAGTCAATACCTAACTGATTACCGCGCTTGTACTGCATATAAGCAGCGAAAAACAGTCCTGCCAAGGTGATAAAAATTAGACCTAGAACAATACCCAAAAGTAGAGGTTCTATCATAATATTATGTCTCCTCAAAATAAATTATTTAACTAAAATATATCCTACGCTAATTTTGGTATGGCTGTCATCGAAACTAAACTCGAGCAAGATTAGAACAAATAAAACTACAGTTGCATCTTGCCTTGGCTTATCTTTAAGTTCTAAGCTATTTTATAAATCATAATAAATATAAGTAAACATTCATAAATTTTTTTAAGATCAACAGTGGATAACCAGTTAGTCCAATCTCGTGTTTGGCTAAACCGCCTTATATTAATCATCATGGCTGTAATGCTTATTGTCGGCTGTAGCATTCTGGGTATCTATTGGCAAAAAACTTCTGACCCTTATGCTTATGATGTATTGTCCTTAGAGGGAGATGCTCAAAAAGGTTTAGCTATGTTTCAGATAAATTGTGCAGGATGCCACAATTTGCGGGCAGATCAGAATGTGGGACCGAGATTAGAAGATATTACCAAACGAAAATCTCAGCGAGACATTATTACTCAGGTAACTAGTGGTAGAACACCCCCAATGCCTAAATTTCAGCCCAGCAAACAAGAGATGGCAGATTTATTAAGTTATTTAAATCAGCTTTAAATTCAAAAGCAGTCAATCGAGAAGCTAATTGACCGACGGTCTCACCCACAGGCACCTTCGTTTTATAAGTCCGCGTCGCCTGGGGTCTCCCCAGGCGTTTATGACGGACGCGGAGGTGTACGGGTGACTGCTGTTAATTATTTAAATAAAATTTTCAGGTTAAAATTTAGAATCTTTCTACACTACTGAGGAAGACTGGTTCGACTCGAATAGCTAAAACGCTTTTAGGTCGAAGTACCATGTACTCTCCCTGAATATTTTTAATTGGTACATTGACAAAATCTTCCGAATCAGCCTTTGTCATGAGTTCATTACTGTACCATTTTTGAAATTCTTGAACAGTATTGAATCGAACTTCTTCTCTGTGACCACCAGAAATTAAGATGTGAACTGCGTATTCGTCGGCTTTTCTAGGCATAGAAACTAGTTGAAAACTGTAATATTTATAGTTCCCATAAATTTGCTGAGAAACGTCATTAAACCATAAATAATTAATTCAGGTTTTGACCGACGGTCTCACCCACAGGCACCTTCGTTTTATAAGTCCGCGTCGCCTGGGGAGACCCCAGGCGTTTATGACGGACACGGAGGTGTACGGGTGACTAATGACTTAGCTCAATGATTCTAGATAATCTCTAATTAGGTTTCTGCGTCGAGGTTGACGTAATTTTTGTAAAGCTTTAGCTTCAATTTGGCGTACTCGTTCACGAGATAGTTCTAAGCAGCGACCAATTTCCGCCAGAGAAAAAGGTTTTTCGCCACCAAAACCAAAGCGCATCTGAATTACTTCCCGTTCGCGACTAGTTAATTCTGATAGCAAATAATGTAAGTCTTTTTGTAAAGATTCCCGCATCAAAGTTTCTTCTGGAGAAGCGCTTTCAGTTTCGAGTAAATCGCCTAACTCGGTATCTTTCTCTTTGCCGACTTTGATCTCCAAAGAAACGGAACGAGGTACACGTAACAAAACTTCGCGGATTTGAGCAGCTGTCATATCTAGCTCTTGAGCAATATCCTCAATCTTGGGAGTACGTCCTTTTTCCTGAGAAATTTTGCGCTGAGCTTTTTTAATTTTGTTGAGCTTTTCAGTAATATGAACAGGGAGGCGAATCGTTCTGCTTTGAGTAGCGATCGCTCTGGTGATGCCCTGGCGAATCCACCAGTAAGCATATGTACTAAAACGGTAACCCTTTGTAGGGTCAAACTTTTCAACTGCTCTTTCTAAGCCGAGAGTTCCCTCTTGAATCAGATCAAGTAATTCTAAACCACGATTTTGATATTTCTTGGCAACAGAAACGACTAGGCGTAAATTAGCTTTAATCATGTGTTCTTTAGCGCGGATGCCATTTTTTTGGATTTTGTCCAATTCTTTGGCATCGCAGCCCATGGCTTCGGCCCAAGCTTGTTTGCCTTCGGCTAATTTTGTTTTTAAAAGAGGAATTTCCATACCCACTGCCCGAGACCATCTTTTGATTGAAGGACGATGACTAAGCTGAGTTACGAGACGATCGTGGACATCAACCAACTGAATAAATTCTTGCAGAATTACATTACCAGCTTCGGCAGCTTCAGTACGTCGTTCTAAAATATTGATATGGCGTTGAACTTTTTGCGCTTCTGAAACTTCTTCATCTCTTTCTAATAAAGGAACTCTACCAATTTCCTGGAGATATAATCTGACTAGATCGGTAGTAGTACGGCTGCCTCTGCGAGAAATAGTATCTGGATCTGCACTGTCTAGATCGATTTCGACAAGCTCTTCTGGGAACTTGTCAGTAATATCTAGATGATTGTTAGCTTCTGAATCCAAATTAATATCGGTATCAGGTGAAGAATTGTCTCCTTCGGTTTCAACGTATGAAGAATTAGCAAGCATAGCGTTCTCTTAATGACGACTCCAGTGAAGGTTGTGGTCACAGATTACTCAGACGCAAAACGACGGAGTCTGCTGTGACTGTTGGTGAATGTGACTTCCTCCTCTGAAAATAGATTGCCCAATTCATCGTAAAAATGAACATCAACCGCAGTTTTTTTGGCTATTTCTCGGTTGGCTGCAACTATTCTCAGTAACAACACGGTTGGCTGAATGTTGTTTAAATCACTAGGATTTTGAGGAAGTCCTTAAATATTGCTTTCTGGTGTGTGGAAGTATTTGCCTGCTTAAAAGTTCCCGAAAATTTGAAATTGTTATCTTTGTTTACATACTTCTTTGAGCGATCGCTAGATTAGACTAGTCCAATAAGTATCTCTATTCTTTTGCAGACAAGAAATACAGCAACTTTTGCCTTTAGTTCCTAAAAATAACCAAAAAAAAGAAACCGTCAATTGATCGCGGTTTCGTTATGGTCGAAAATGTGGAAAATAAAGTATGCTCTCAGTGATTACACCGAAGCAAGGTTAGGTTTGTGACGAGGATAAAGCTGCATCAATGCTCTAACTTGTTCGGCATGATATGAACTGCGGGTTAAAGGGCTAGATACTACCTGCAAGAAACCAATCGACTCGCCAAATTCTTGCCAAGCTTGAAACTGTTGAGGGGTCACAAAATCTTTGACTCCTAAATGTTTCTGAGAAGGCTGAAGATATTGTCCAATAGTCAAAATATCGCAGTCAACATCTCGTAAACCCTGGATAACTTCTCTTACTTCTGCGTCGGTTTCACCCAAACCAACCATGATGCCAGATTTGGTATATACCCAAGGCGCAAATCTGCGGGAACGTTGTAAAAGTTCGAGCGATCGCCGATAATCTCCTTGAGGACGTACTCTTTTATATAGTCGAGGAATAGTTTCGGTATTATGATTTAACACATCGGGTTGAGCGGCCAAGATAACTTCTAAAGCATCCCAATTGCCACATAAATCGGGAATAAGCAGCTCAATCGTAGTTTGCGGGGAAACTTTACGCACCTCTTCAATACAGCGTACAAACTGAGATGCTCCCCCGTCTGGTAGATCGTCGCGATTTACCGAAGTAATTACTACATGATTAAGTCTCAGACGGCGTACTGCTTCGGCTAGCTGCAACGGCTCGTTTGGATCTAGAGCTTGGGGTTTTTTCTCAAAGTCAATATCACAATAAGGACAGGCGCGAGTACAGGCCGGTCCCATAATTAGAAAGGTAGCCGTACCTACAGCAAAGCATTCCCCAATATTAGGGCAAGAAGCTTCTTCACAGACAGTATTTAGCGATAGATCACGCAATATCTCTTTAACGCTACCTACTCGTTCAAATTGCGGTGCTTTAACCCTTAACCAGTCTGGCTTTACTACCACTCCCTATTGCTCCAATTTACTTAAGATTAATTACTGCTTATTCTATCTTGTCTCTCAGTGCCTGTATTGATTTTGCGTTTAGGCGATCTCTTAGGAATGATCGGAAAAAGCACTCAGCATTGGGCATATTGTTTAAATTACATCAATATTATTCTTAATTCTTTGAGGAACTATAAAAAAGTAACTCCCAAAGATTATATGTATTTTAGATATCTTGAAAAATAGTTACTAATTTAGGTATTATGAAGCTTAAATTTTGAATTAACATGAAAAGGTAATATGGCAAACTATTTTGGGACTTCAGGAAATGATACTTTAATTGGTGGTCCTGGCGATGATTACCTCAACAGTGGCCCTGGGGATGATTACCTAAACGGTGCTTCTGGCAATGATTCCCTCTTGGGTACCTCTGGCAATGATTCCCTCGACGGTGAAGCTGGCAATGACTCCCTCGACGGCGGCTCTGAAAATGATTCTCTCAATGGTGGCATTGGCAATGATTATCTCAACGGTAGTTTTGACGATGATGTCCTAAGTGGTAGCTATGGCAATGATTCTCTCGATGGTAGCTATGGTAATGATTACCTCGATGGTGGCTATGGCAATGATGTCCTCAACGGTGGCGTTGGTAATGATTCTCTCTACGGTAGCTATGGCAATGATTACCTCAACGGTGGCTCTGATAATGATTACCTCAACGGCGGCATTGGCAATGATGTCCTTGACGGTAGCTCTGGCAATGATGTCCTCTACGGTAACTATGGCGATGATTATCTCGACGGTGGCATTGGCAATGATGTCCTCTACGGTAGTTATGGCGTTGATTACCTTGGCGGTGGCTCTGGCAATGATTCTCTCAACGGTGGCGTTGGTAATGATTCCCTCGACGGCGGCTTTGGCAATGACACTCTAGTCGGTTATGGTGGTGGAGTTAACGAATATGACACTTTAACAGGTGGAGATAGTGCAGATTTATTTGTACTTGGTGATTCGATTAAGGGGACATACTACACACTAAATGAAGCAAGTAGTATCACTGATAGCTACGCTGATATTAATGATTTTGAGCGGCTAGACGGCGATAAAATTCAGGTTTTTGGCATTGCCAGCGATTATAGTCTTAGTAACGATGATGGTGGAACGAATATTTTTTATCAAGGTGAACAAATCGCCGTCGTTTCCAATACTAGTGATGTTTTAATCAGCGAAGATTTTCTTTTTGTTTAAGGGCGCGATCGCCTGTAATTGCGGATTTAAATAGCGCGATCGCTTTACCGCCAATTTTCTACTGATAAATCTTTGATTTTAGAAAACTCTTTAATATTACTTGTTACTACAGTTAGATTGTTTGCCAGTGCTGTGGCAGCAATTAAGAGATCATAATAGCCAATAGGATTACCAGCTTGTTTTAGTTCACTTCTGATGTTTGCTGCTATATTGGCTTCTGCAATAGAAAAATCAATAGTTTTGATTTTTTGATAAATAGCTGACAATTGAGGAGTAATTTTTTGGCTCAAGCTAGGTTTTAGTTTTAACCCGTACTCAATTTCAAATCTGGTAATGGATGAGACAAAAATATTATAGGGATTCTCTTGCTTGAGTCTTAGCATAGTGTTGATGTCACCTTTTAGATAATCTGAAAGACTACAGGTATCTAATAAATAAGTCATTAAAAAATGTCTTCCTTAGGTTTGAGTAGATTATCTTCTCTGCTAATTTCAAACTCTGGACAACCCTGCCAATTTAAGACTTCTTCTCCCCAATTCCTTGCTTCACGCTCTGCGATCAATCGAGCTATGGCTTCATTGATCAAATGGTTACGTGATATCTCTTCTCGTTCGGAAATCGCTTGCAATTTTTTTCCTAAATCATCGTTAAGGTAAATACTAAAATTCATTAGTCTCTAATTTATAACATCATATAACATATGATAAATTATTTTAAGCTTCTTGATCGACGTATTCTGGTAAAGTTGCTACTCGATCGTAATTAGCAGATTTAAATAGCGCGATCGCTTAGGAATAATTAGAATAATCGAGCAGAATTGGGCATATTGTCTCAATTACATCAATAATTCAATAATTTACTGTTTCTTCGGGGAACTATAAAAAAGTAAACCTAGAAATATTTTACCTTTTGAAGATAAACCCAATAGTAGCTCTTTGTATATCAGTCCTGGTATTGGCATATCACAAGCAATTTCGGTAGATAATATCTTAGAAAATATATATGTAGTATATGTAGATGATAGTCGTTTTACTTGGCAAATTAAAGGCGGAGTGTCTTTTCCAATTAGTCGCAAATTCGATCTTTTTGGACAACTACGATATGCTAGCCAATCTGCGGACAACACGGTTGATTTCTTTGGAACTGAAATAGGTGTTGATTTCCAATTTTAAAGTTGCTAAAAGAGTAAGATGTTTTAGAGACTGTTTGTAAATAGATTATTAAGCAGCTTGTTGTTGATAGCGAGACAATCGTTTAGACATTAAGTGAACCATAGCAATGTAAATTAGAGATTCACTATTTTCAGGCAAT
>JBHJNW010000104.1:0-50465 GCA_050330395.1 Pleurocapsa sp. | reverse complement strand
TATAGTCGATTTATTCATTTAGACTATCATCTCATTTGCCTCTTTTTACCATTTATGTCTCGATTGTGTTTGAGTCTGACTTAACACGCTATATATGGTGTACTTGCGTAAGTCCTGTTACCGTAACTTTAGTAATTCCTTCTGCTGGATTGAGTTTTTCCACACCATTTCTAATCGAAAATGCCAGAGTTGCATCAAGAAGATCGATTACCAAATCGTTTCCTTCAGGCAAAATCAACGGGACTAATCTTTCACTTCCTACTGCGGTTTTTAGAATTAACTCCAATCCCTTGGGAGTTTGCTTAACCTCTACTCCTGTAACTCGCGTAATTCCTTGCGCGATTAAATCCGATGCTTGACTTGTCTGTAAGGGCGTTGCGCGTATGCCTACGGCACGTAAACGAACGTGTAGCGTCTTCGTAGGAGATAACGCCGCTATTTCTGACTTCTGACTTCTGACTTCTGACTTCTGACTTCTGACTTCTGACTTCTGACTTCTGACTTCTGACTTCTGACTTCTGACTTCTGATTTCTGTCTCCTCTGCTTTTACAGTCTGAGAAATAAAAATAGAACCAACAATTAAACATAACCACCCAAGATTGAACTTCATCTAATCACACCACTATTTAAAATTATTAGCAATAAGAACTAGAATACAGATTTGCCAATGATTGCGAAAGATAGCTTGGTGGGTTAGCGGGAACTTTTTTGGTGGGTAAAATGAAAATAAACTTGTAACTTACAACCAGTCGATAAATCTGCTTTTGGAGACAGCATATCCAACCGCGCTCAAATGAGTAGACCACAACAATGAAATTCAAAAAAGCTAAGAGCCAACTAATTAAAAGCGAAGCAGCGGACGCGAAGCTTATCCGAAGGTGTACCCTTTAGGGAATCCTTTAGGGCGGTCTTGGGGGGTTCCCCCATGAGCGACTGCTTCAAGAAAACGTAGTCTATTAAGCATGAAAACGGCTGTAATTAACCAATAAGAAATATAAAAATCCTATGACATACCACGTAACAGCAGACTATGCTGGTAAAAACTTTCAACCAAGTTATTGCTGTCAACCCCTATCTTAGTAGAGCTTTGAAGAGTAATTACTTGCCCAATCACTAATGCCGCTTATATTGCATTAAATAGTCTCTGGGATTAACTTGATATTTTTTCCGAAATGCTGCTGCAAAATGATGGCGATCGCAAAATCCGACTGCATCCATGACTTCAGCAACTCCCATCTCTCCTGTTTGAAATAGTTGCTTTGCTTGTTCTAAGCGATAATTGTGTAAATAGCGAAAGATTGTGGTGTTAAAAACTTGCTGAAAACCACGTTTTAGAGTGTATTCATTTAGTTTTACTTGTTTGGCTAAAACTGAAATTGAAGGCGGGTTATTCAGGTTTTGTAATAAAATCGTTTTAGCATAGTGGATGCGATCAATTGTGCCTGATTTTGGAACTTTTAGCGATCGCTTTCCTCGCTCGATTTCTATTTCTTGTTCACCAGCCCCAACTTTCTGGGTTGGCAATCATTATGCGATCGCGTAACCGACAATCAAAGATTTCTAGCCATAATCCTTGTTTTAGTTGAATCTCCCTGACGATACCCTGTCCAAAAAGACTAGGATATTGCCAGACAAGATCTAACTCGTCTGTAGGATCGACTTGTATATTACTAGTTTGGGCTTGTTGTAGTAGTTCTTCATAAGAGTGAGTGGAAATAGAAATGGTCATGCTGTTAAAGCGATCTCTGGCTAAATACTTATCTTTGAAACTTAATAAGAATTATTAGCATTATTTAAGGTGTAAATGCTAACAGCCCTCAAAGGTTTTGTCATCTAGCCATAATAAATTAAGGAGTTATACCAATTCTCGAAAGTGGCTAGAGATTACTTTTGATAATTGGTATAACTAAGCCATAAAACCACAAAAGAGCGAGATTCAACCCGCTCCCAAGCAATTAATCAAAAAACTGTTTAAAAATCTGCACTCAAAGGAGTTCTCGGGAAAGGAATTACATCACGAATATTAGTCATCCCGGTCATAAACTGCACTAGTCTTTCAAAACCCAAACCAAAGCCAGCATGGGGAACTGTGCCATAACGACGCAAATCTAAATACCACCAAATATCCTCGGCTTCGATATTCATTTCTTTGATTCGTCTTTCTAAAACATCTAAGCGTTCTTCCCGTTGTGAACCACCGATAATTTCGCCAATTCCAGGGGCAAGCACATCCATGGCGGAGACAGTTTTCTCGCCTTCATCCAGACGCATATAAAAAGCTTTAATATCCTTGGGATAGTTAGTTACAATCACGGGCTTTTTAAACAGCTTTTCAGCTAGGTAGCGTTCGTGTTCCGACTGTAAATCGATGCCCCATTCTACAGGAAACTCAAATTTCTGCTTGGCTTTTTCTAGTAATTCAATCGCTTTAGTATAGGTAATTCGTTCAAATTCATTACTAACAATGGTATCGGCATTTGCCAGTACAGATTTATCGACCCACTTATTAAAGAATTCTAGATCGTCGGCGCAATGATCCAAAACATATTTAAAAATGTACTTAAGAAATTCTTCAACTAGGTTTTGATCTCCTTCCAAGTCACAAAAAGCCATTTCAGGCTCAACCATCCAAAACTCTGCCAAATGTCGAGAAGTATTGGAATTTTCGGCGCGAAAAGTAGGACCAAAAGTATAAACATTCTTAAATGCCATTGCCATTACTTCTGCCTGTAGCTGTCCACTGACGGTAAGATAAGCAGGTTTGCCAAAAAAGTCTTGACTGTAATCTGCTTCTCCTTGCTCGTTTTGAGGTAGCTTATTGAGATTTAAATTAGTAATGGTAAATAACTCTCCTGCCCCCTCACAGTCGCTGGCTGTAATAATCGGACTGTGAATCCAGAGAAAGTCTTTCTCCTGAAAAAACTGATGAATTGCCGTAGCGCAAGCATTTCGTACCCGAAAAACTGCTCCTAAAGTATTGGTGCGCGATCGCAAGTGGCTGATGGTGCGGAGAAACTCGAAAGAGTGACGTTTCTTTTGCAAAGGATAGGTTTCAGGATCGGCAGTCCCATACACGATCGCCGACTCCCCTTTCATTTCAATTTTCTGCCCTTTTCCTGGAGACTCGACTAACTTGCCCTTTATTTCTACGGATGCTCCAGTACTTAGTTGTTTAAGAATTTCTTCATAGTTTGGCAAATCAGCATCCAGAACAGCCTGTAAACCTGCTATAGACGAGCCATCGTTGACTTCTACAAAAGAAAACCCCTTTAATTCTCTCTTGGTGCGTACCCAACCCTGAATGGTTACGGGTTCATCTGGTTGACCATTTTTGAGAATGTCTGCAACTCGTCTAGTTACCATATCGCCTCTAATTCATGCTTGATATCTGAATTATTTTAACGTTAGTTATGGGTCAAGGTATTAAACGGTTAAAGTAGCTCTGAGCTTCAGAGCTTTTGAGACATTTTTAATGAACTCTAACTCTTGAACAAGCGATCGCTATTTTAATCTCTTTTATTCCATATTTGGTAGCGATTCTTAAAACTGTAATAAATATTTCTTAACTTTGCTATGAGAATCTAGTTTTGCTGAGAACAACTAATAATTCAGCAACGCTGGAAATGATTGAACAAGTCCAATCGCGCAAATAACGACTTAATTTTGAACCTTATCTGACTTTTGCTCCTTGTTTCTCGAAAAAAAGCATAATATTAGGAAGATAAATTATGGAATCATTCAAACTACAATTACTCCACGCGACTGATCTTGAGGCTGGAGTTGAAGCAACAGAAGATGCTCCTCGTTTCTCAGCAGTTGTGAATGGGCTTGAGGCTGAGAATATCGATTCAACTCTAATTATTTCCTCAGGGGACAACTATATCCCTGGTCCTTTTTTGTATGCCAGTGCCGATCCTAGTTTAGACGAAGTTTTGGGTAGTGCTGGTCAAGGGCGAGGCGACATTGCAATTATGAATGCAATCGGATTTGATGCTTCTGCTTTAGGTAATCACGAATTTGACTTAGGTACTGCATCAGTAGCAGAAATAATTGGTGTGGATGGAGATTATCCAGGTACTAGCTTTCCTTACTTGAGTGCCAACTTAGATGTCAGCACTGATGAAAACTTAGCAGATTTTGTTGTAGAAGATGGGCAAGCACCACAGCTAAATAGCATTGCTAAAAGTGTAGTCATTGATGTTAATGGCGAATCAGTTGGTGTAGTTGGGGCAACAACGCCGCTATTAAACAGTATTTCTTCTCCTGGTGATGTAACTGTCTTACCAGAAGATCCAGAAGATTTGGATGCTTTAGCTGCGGAAATTCAACCTGTGATTGATGACTTAACCAATCAGGGAGTCGACAAGATTATCTTAACTTCTCACCTACAACAAATAGCCCTCGAACAAGCTTTAGCAGAAAAGTTAGAGGGAGTAGACATTATTATCGCTGGCGGTTCAGATACGATATTAGCTAACGAGAACGATCGCCTGAGACCTGGAGATGAAACGGAAGGTCCATACCCAATTTTGGCAGAATCTGCTAATGGTCAGCCAGTAGCGATTGTCAGTACTGATGGTAACTACAATTATGTCGGGCGCTTAGTTGCTGAATTTGATGAAAATGGCATACTGCTACCAGAGAGTATTGACGCTGACACTAGCGGTCCATTTGCAACAGACGAACAAGGTGTAGAGGATCTGCAAAATTCAGTTGAAAATCCCGATACTGTGACCCCAGATCCAGAAGTGGTAGAAGTTACTGCGGCGATTAGCGAAGTAATAGCTGAGAAAGACGGAAATATTTTTGGTAGTACCGCCGTGTTTCTAAATGGTGAAAGAATTGATGTCCGCACTCAAGAAACAAACTTAGGGAACCTCAGTGCTGATGCTAACCTAGCTGTTGCTCAAGAAGTTGACGATCGCGTTACTGTTTCGATTAAAAATGGCGGCGGTATCCGCGCCTCAATCGGTGAATTCGATCTCGAAACAGGTGAAACGCTTCCTCCAGCTGCTAATGAGTTAGCTGGCAAAGAAGCAGGGGAAATTTCTCAGCTAGACATTGAGAATGCTTTGCGGTTTAATAACGAGCTGACCCTAGTCACTTTAACAGCCGAGCAATTAGTAGAAGTAGTTGAATATAGTGTAGCAGCAACTCAACCAGGAGCAACTCCTGGTCAGTTCCCGCAAGTATCTGGTATTGCTTTTAGTTTCGATCCAGACTTAGCGCCAGGAGAACGGATTCAAGCCTTGACAATTCAAGATGCAAATAGCGAAACCCTGGATGTGATTGTCGACAATGGGGAGATAGTTGGCGATCCAAATCGAGAGTTTCGCACAGTTACATTAAACTTTTTGGCTGAAGGTGGCGACGGCTATCCCTTTGCTGATTTTGCCGCCGAAAACCCAGACAGGTTTGAGCGAGTAGATTTAACTGGGCTAAATTTAGCACCTGGCGCAGCAACTTTTGAAGACCCAGGCACAGAACAAGATGCCCTGGCAGAATATCTCGCTGCTAATTTTACGGAAACACCTTTTGACACTGAAGATGTGCCACCTACAGAAGACGAACGCATTCAAAACCTCAACGAACGCAGTGATACTGTGCTGGAAGAAACTATGCTGGAAGAACCTATGTTGGAAGAAACTCAACTCATCCCCTCTGAAGCAATTACACTTGAGGCGATCGCTACTTATGAAACGGGGATTTTTGGCGAGGGTGCAGCGGAAATCGTCGAATACGATCCGCAGTCGCAGCAGTTATTTGTCGCTAATGCCAACAATGCCGCAGTTGATATTTTAGACATTAGCGACCCCACAAATATCGTGGCGTTAGAGTCTATAGACGTATCGTCTTACGGTGCAGTGGCAAATAGTGTCGATGTTTTTGATGGCGTAGTCGCTGTCACAATCGAGAATGAAGATGCACAAGCCCCTGGACAAGTCGCCTTTTTTGATACTGATGGCAAGTTTTTGAATGCTGTAGAAGTAGGCGCACTACCGGATATGCTTGCTTTTACTCCTGACGGGCAAAAAGTTTTAGTCGCGAATGAAGGCGAACCCAACGACGATTACACGCTCGATCCTGAAGGATCTGTCAGCATTATTGACGTAGCTGGTGGTGTAGCCGATCTTACCCAGGATAACGTGACTACGGCTGACTTCACCGCCTTCAACGAGCAAGAAGCGGTGCTAACTGAATCGGGAGTGCGGATTTTTGGTCCTGATGCGACAGTAGCGCAGGATTTAGAGCCTGAGTATATTACAGTTTCAGAAGACTCTACTACTGCTTGGGTAGCATTGCAAGAAAACAACGCCTTGGGCGTACTAGATATTGGGACTGGTGAGATTACTGATATTTTGCCACTAGGATTTAAAGACCATAGTCTTCCAGGTAATGGCATAGATGCAAGCGATGAAGACGGTGCAATTAATATTGCTAACTGGCCTGTTAAGGGAATATATCAACCAGATGCGATCGCCTCCTACGAAGTTAATGGCGAAACCTACATTATTACCGCAAATGAAGGAGATGCTCGCGATTATGATGGTTACAGTGAAGAAGAACGAGTAGCAGACCTCACACTCGACTCTACAGCTTTTCCCAATGCTGAAGCACTACAGGATGAAGCAGCACTTGGTCGCTTAATTGTTACTACTGCCAACGGTGACAGTGATGGCGATGGTGAATTTGAAGAACTTTATGTTTTTGGTGGTCGTTCCTTTGCTATTTGGGATACCAGTGGCAATTTAGTTTACGATAGTGGCGACGATTTTGAGCAAATTACTGCCGAAATTCTGCCAGAAAACTTTAACTCAAACAACACAGAAAACAATTCTTTTGATCGTCGCAGTGACAATAAAGGACCAGAACCCGAAGGCGTTACCATAGGAGAAATTGACGGGCGTACCTACGCTTTTGTTGGGTTTGAGCGAGTGGGAGGAGTCATTACCTACGATGTCACAGATCCACACAATCCTGTTTTTGTCGATTACATCAACAACCGCGACTTTAGCGTCGAATTCGACCCAGAAGCAGCAGAAGCAGGTGAATCGGATGCGTGGACGGCAGCAGGCGATCTTGGTGTAGAAGGGGTAATATTTGTTTCAGCTGAAGATAGCCCTAATGGTAATCCACTATTAGTCACGGCTAACGAAGTCAGTGGCACTACTACTATTTTTGAGATTACCTCAGCAGAAACCAGCCAAGAACCAACATTTGGCAGTGAAGACAATGATGAATTAGAAGCTGACACCAAAGATATAATATTTGCTGGTGCCGGTAACGACATCTTAGATGCCTCTGCTGGTGGTGGTAGCAATCGACTATACGGTGGCGACGGTAATGATGAACTATTTGCTGGTAGTAACGATCGCCTATTTGGTGAAGCTGGGAACGATATTTTAGATGCCTCCGTTGGCACTGGTAACAACCGACTGTACGGCGGCGAAGGCAATGACACGCTGCTGGCAGGTGTCAGCGATCGCCTATTTGGTGGCGAGGGTGACGATCTTTTGTTTGCTGGCAGCGGTGATAACACCTTGACAGGCGGTGCTGGTACTGACCAATTCTGGATTGCTTACAACGATCTGCCAGAAGAAAGTAATACCATTACCGATTTTGAAATTGATGCAGACTTAATTGGTATCGGCGGGTTAGCAGGAGTAAGTAGTATTGACGACTTGACGATTGTTGAGAGTAATGGCGATACGACAATTAGTGCTTTAGAGCGAGACTTAGTAACTCTGGCAGGAATTTCCGCGAATTCCTTCAATAGCAACAGTTTGGTTTTTGTTTAAGCAGTTACAGGATAAGTAAGCACTGTTTTGATACCTGCATAGCACGGGTGATCGCAGTACAATATGTTATCCGCTGGCGATCAATTGTCAGTTACCTATAGTTATTTTAATGGTTCGGCTGCCCAAAAATCCTCGGTTTTTTTTAATCTTCTCTCTGGTGTTGTTACTCTTGACCTATGGAGCAGAAGGTTGGTTATATGGTTCTTGGATGAATAGATTTTTAGAGCAAGAAAGCTTACTGACTCGGTTTGCCGAACCAATTCGCTTGGGCGTGCTTTACGCTAGCGCAGTCAGCGGTATTCTATTTTTAGTGATTATTTTCACCTCTCCCATGTCGCTGATGACCGTCGGTTTAGACAACTGGCTCAAATCTGATACCAGAGCTTTTTTATCTATTTTTATTGGAGCTTTTGCCTTTGCCATTTTTGTCCAGCGAGTAGATTATTTTGCGCGACTTTTAGTCTTAGTTTCAGCGGTTTTTCTGCTAAAGTTAGACCTACAGTTAGTTGGCTGTAGCCGTTGGCTCAGTTCCCTTATTTTAGCGATCCTCTGTTGGTTAGGATTTACTGTAGGTATACTGGCTTTTTATAAGTGGAACTTTTAAAGAATCGAAGGTAAAAAAATAAATTTTTATGCGCAAAAAGACGAGTAAAAAACCCCAAAAAAGCAAAGCACTGTCGCGTGTGATTACTCTAGTCCTCGGTTTAGGGTTTGCTGGTTCGACACTGGCGATCGCCTTCAGCAGTGTTTTTAGCCCCAATGATTCTAGTGCTTCAAATTCTGGCAATACAGACAATGCTCCTTCTGTAGAAGAACAGATCCAGCTACAGGTTAGTGGCTACGAAAAAGTGTTAGAACGAGAACCTAAAAACATCACTGCTCTTGAAGGATTAGCTCAGATTTATCTACAAACGGGCAATCCGCAAAAAGCCATTCCTGCCTTAGAAAAACTGGTTGAATATTATCCAGAGCAAGAACAATATAGTGGCATTTTACAAATAATCAAACAGCAGTCAGCTAACCAACCAGCACAAACACCACCAAAACAGCCCGACGAAGCCCAGGAAAACAATTAATTGTAGTCGGATTTTAGCAAGCTTCCAGCCACATTCTAAAACTGATTCAAAAACCGCAGGTCACTATTATATAAACGGCGAATATCATCAATCTGATGCAACACCATCGCAAATCTTTCTACCCCAAAACCTGCGGCAAAGCCCGTATAAACCTCTGGATCGTAACCGACAGCTTCCAGTACATTGGGGTCAACCATCCCGCAACCCATAACTTCTAACCATTTGCCTTGCCACTGCACGTCTACCTCCGCCGAAGGTTCGGTAAAAGGAAAATAACTAGTCCGAAACTGTACGGGGAGTTCTGAACCAAACATCCGCTGTACAAATTCTTTGATTGTGCCTTTGAGATCGCTAAATCTTAATCCTTTGTCGATCGCTAATATTTCTACCTGATGAAATACTGCTGAATGGGTGGCATCCACTGTATCCCGACGATAAACTCGCCCAGGAGCAATAATTCTGATTGGTGGTTCATGATTTTCCATGTAGCGAATCTGTACCGAAGAAGTCTGCGTCCGCAATAAATTTCCTCCAGGCAAATAAAATGTATCCTGCATGTCTCTAGCAGGATGATCCCGAGGAGTATTGAGAGCTTCAAAATTATAGTAATCTGTCTCGATCTGTGGTCCTGTAGCTACGGTATAGCCTAAGCCGACAAAAATATCTAACATGCGATCTACCACACCATTAAGAGGATGTACTCGACCTAAGGGACGACTAACCCCAGGCATGGTTACATCGATAGTTTCAGCTTTAATTTGTGCCTCGATCTGCGCCTGTTGTAAACTTTGTTGGCGTTGCTCAATGCTGGTCTGAACCTCTTCTTTGACCACATTGGCTAAAGAACCAACCACAGGACGCTCTTCTGGGGATAATTTGCCCATACCCCGTAAGATTTGAGATACTTGACCCTTTTTGCCCAAATACTTAACTCTGATTTTTTCTAGCTCGTCTAGACTTTCAGTTGAGGCGATCGCACTTAAGGCAAACGTATTTAATTCTTTTAGTTGTTCTTGGATAGAAGTCATTGAGGATAATTGGCAGTTTTAAAGTTAGACGCGATTGTTCAGGGAATATTCTGGTTCTCAACTGTTCAAATCAGCAAATCTTGCTGACATTTGCTCAATTTAGCTAGCTTACTTGATTTTATAGCTATTTACTCTCTTTGGCGATCGCCTTGATCTTGATCAAAATCTCAACATCTAATTTACCATCAATTCTAAAAAACATTGTAATTGTAATGGGCGAGCTAATTTTTGATTTCACGTTGTATTATGAGTGGTTTACTTCAAATCAGCCACGCCCAGAATCTTAGTCGTGATAAATTTGCTATATTGCCTAATCTGCACTAATTCAACCTCATGATTCCCCTGATTTCAACCATAGATTTATTCAAACTGGCTTCTGGTGATGTTTTGTCCTTACAAGTATATAAATTTGTGGGTCAACAGTCGGGTAAAAAAGCCTACATACAGGCAAATCTTCACGGTGCGGAAATTGTGGGTAATGCCGTAATTCAGCAATTAATTGCCTATTTAATGACTTTAGACCAATCCCAGTTACAGGGAGAGATTTGGTTAGTGCCTGTTTGTAACCCTTTAGGAGTCAATCAGCGATCGCACTTTTTTGCGACGGGGAGGTTTAACAGCTACGATGGCAAGAATTGGAATCGCATTTTTTGGGATTATGAACAAGAGAGCGAAGATTTAACCGAGTTTGCTAAATCACAGCTTAATTATGCTCCAGAAATTATCCGTAGTAACTATTTAGCTAAAATTAAACAAGCTTGGGCTAAAGAACTCGAACGCATTAATCGCTCAAGTAGCCTCCCGATCAGCCGTCAATATCGTTATCAGCTACAGTCTTTATGTTTAGACGCAGATTACGTGATTGATATTCATAGTTCCAGCAATCAGGCACTTGACTATACTTTTGGTTTTAAAGAAAGAATTGCTAGCACTAAATATTTATTGCTCGAATACGGCATTCTGATGGACGAATATGACGGTGATGCCTTTGATGAGGCATTTCTTAAGCCATGGCTAGCTTTAGAAAAAGAGTTAGCTAATTTAGGCAGAGAAGTTAGTTTTGACGTAGAATCCTGGACTTTGGAATTGGGTGCAGGCATGGTCATGAACCCCAAGTCAGTAGCCAAAGGACTAGCAGGAATTAAAAATTATTTGGCTTACAAACAGATCTTGTCTTTGCCTGAGGAAATTACGACTACGGAAGTTACCCTAATATCGAAGAGTAAAATAAACAGTTACTATGCGCCAACAGGTGGGATGGTTCAGTCTAGATTACCGCTAGAAGCTAGAGTAAATCCAGGCGATCGCATCTATCAGCTACTCAGTTTTAATAAACAGGGAAAAACGCCAGAAATAGTCGATGTTTGCGCCGAAACCAAAGGAATAGTGTTTGATATCTCGATCAATCAATGTGTCAATCAAGGCGAATATGTCATGGATATTCTCGATTGCTAGTTCAGTGGTTATCGCGTTTTGGTAAGCTAGAGGTTTATGAACAAAAGATTAGCGATCGCTGGTGAGCGATTAGGAAACAAATTAATTTTTGCCACTCTACACAATTATCAAAATTAACCCAAAGTACCAACTATCAATTTAGTCCCTCGTACCGCTTCATGAATCAAGAATTAAATTTAGATAATCAGCTTGCTACGATCCCAATTGCCCCTGACGGATTTAAGTCTGGCTTTGTTGCCATTGTCGGTAGACCCAACGTCGGCAAGTCTACCTTAATGAATCATTTGATCGGACAAAAAATTGCGATCGTTTCTCCTGTGGCACAAACTACCCGTAATCGACTACAGGGAATCCTGACTACGCCTGAGGCGCAAATTATTTTCGTTGATACTCCAGGGATTCATAAACCTCATCACGAATTGGGGAAAGTATTAGTCCAAAATGCCAAAACGGCAATTAAATCTGTCGATTTAGTTTTGTTTGTGGTCGATAGTTCTACCGAAGCGGGAACAGGCGATCGCTTTATCTTGGATATTCTCCAGCGAATCGAAACTCCCGTAATTCTCGGCTTAAACAAAGCCGATTTGCAGCCGACTAATTATCAGTTTATCGATGATACCTATGCCGATCTAATTGCCGATACCAACTGGTCGACAGTTAAGTTTTCGGCAACTGCTGGTACAGGAACAGAAAATTTACAGCAGGCATTAATCAACCAGTTAGACACTGGTCCTTATTACTATCCTCCAGATTTAGTAACCGATCAGCCAGAACGATTTATCATGGCAGAGTTAATTAGGGAACAAATCTTATTACACACTCGCCAAGAAATTCCCCATTCCGTGGCAATTACCATCGAGAAGATCGAAGAAACACCTACCCTAACCAAAGTTAATGCGGCAATAAATATTGAACGTAGCTCCCAAAAGGGTATTATCATCGGTAAAAAAGGCAGTATGCTAAAAATTATCGGCACAGCAGCACGCCAACAAATTCAGAAGTTAATTTCAGGCAAAGTTCATTTAGAATTGTTTGTGAAAGTTGAACCCAAGTGGCGCCAATCTCGACTCCAGTTAGCCGAGTTTGGCTATCAGGTTGAAGATTAGATCCCTCGTCGAGTTAGGAGTAATCAGTTTCATGGCAGAAACAGACATAGCTGTCAAAGTTAAATTATTTGCTATTTATCAAGAGATTTTGGCAACTTCGGAATTGGAGATGATGCTTCCACGACAGACAACTGTCGGTAATGTTTTAGAGTCTTTAATCAAACAACAGCCTTGTTTAGCGAAATGGCAGGAAGTCACTCGCTTTGGCGTTAATTTACAGTTTGTTGAATCTGATACCATACTCCGAGATGGAGATGAGCTAGTCTTGATTCCTCCCGTCAGCGGTGGTTAAATGACGCTTAATGGACGAAATTAGCCAGATAATCAGTAAAATTGAGCAAACTGAAGACTATTTGACTCAGCAAGCTAAGGTTGAACCTGCCTATTACGAGTTGATTGCAACTTTAAATATAGCTGTCTCTAAGCTTAAAACTGCTAGCAAACCAGTAGTTAAAATTGTTAGTCCGTCAGCAACTTTAGCCAACAACCTCCAAGCTAAAAATCAAGCAAACGAAAAGCTGCGATCGCTGTATGAATTTCAAGTTGTCGCACCAATTAGCAACATAAGCCAAATTCTTCAAAACTGCGATTTAATCTGTTTAATCTATTACTTTAAGCATAATCTTGTTAGACAACATCAGCGATTGATCGAACTTGCTCAACAAGAAAATATTAGCCTAGTTCTTTTAGTTAAACAGCCAAAACCAAAAAACCAAGATGCTTGTTTATCTAACTGGCTAACAGCTCAAAATTATCCCTTAAACCAGTGAGTGCAATTACCGTTAAATAATTTTATCGACCTGAATAATTATCAGCAACTTAGTATTTATCAACAGTTGCTTATTCAACTAGCAAAATTAGCTCTAGCCAAGCTGAGGACTAGAAGTAAGCAAGCAGCACAAGCTACTATTGAGCATTTTATTAATCATCAAATTACAGAGGCTAAGCAAGAATTAAAGTATCTAAAAAGCACATATTGTCCAAATTCACAGCCTGATTATTATCAGCAACAGTTGCGACAAAATATCAATCAATTAAATAAATTAAAACAGCAAATAATTACAGCAATCAAGCTAGAAATAAATCACTCAAAAGCTGATTTATTAAATCCTTTTCTAGCAAATAGTTTGATGTCCCAAGTTCAACAGTTAATTTATACTTCTCAAGTTAAGCTGGTCAAAGAAACAGCAGATACTTATGTATATCTCACCCTAAACAACTCACTTGAATCTAAATATATTCATGATTACATCATTGAACTATGCCAGCAAAAAGTTAATAAATTTATAGCTTTTCAATGGTCGCAAATCAACTATATCTACGCAGAAAATGATCTACAGGGCTTGATAGCTAAGATTAATGAAAGATTAAATCTTCTTCCCTGGATAACTTCAGAACTGGAATTACCAGAGTTAGTTATTTCTGAAAGATATCCAGATTTGGATTTACAACAAATTATCGATGCTAATTGTCTAAAATTAAATAGTAGAATCAGTTTTGACTATCATTTTACTCAAAGTAGCTGGTTTCGCTTAGTTATTTCACTGTTAGCAGGTTTAGGAATATACTTATTCACCTGGATATATTTTGGCAATGGACAATACATTGGATTTGCAATTCTGTTTTTCCAAATCATTAATTTAATTACTGGTCAAAATATAAAAACAGCCAAATTAAAGCAACATTCCAAAGAGCTTAAAAGAATTGTTGAGCGCAATTATCAAAACTTAATTCGTTTAGTAATTGAACAATCAATTCAAACGCTGATTGTCGCTGTGGAGCGAGAAAGCCAACTGTATGATCACGAATTACAAAAGGCGATCGCGATTGTCCAGACAAAATTAGAGCATTTACAGGATACCATCAGTCAGCACAAAGATAAAATAGATAGTCTTGAGCAAGATCGGACTAAAATTTTATCTTGGTTTGATTAGCCTAGAGCCTTTTAGACTAAACTAAAAACTCACTAGATAACCGAGGCTATTGGTGAAAGAGCGAGCGTTTGAATAACTACCAATGCCCAATCAGGCATCAAATTATTTTCTCATCCATAGAAACAAGCTCGTAACCATGAATGCGCCAGCTATAGTCGCGTTGATGTTGGACGATAAAAATTCCTTGGGCTAAACTACCATCTCGATCCATAATCATCGATACTAAGGCGGGGAAGTCATTAATTAAAGTAAACCCTCGAAACATAATTGAGCGAGGTTTAATAATTGCACCGTATTTATCGCTCACCATAGTCATAAAATCTTGCTGAGCAAACTTTCTCTGGATAGTTGGACTGGTTAAAGCAAAAGCTGTTGCATCATCGTTTTGTTGAAATGCTTGAAGTTGTTTTTCAATTAGCTGACGAATGATTGCTTTATCGCTTTCGGATATATACATGAGGGTTTACTTCACAAATAGAACTTGTCAAATAAAAGGCTTAGCTGTAGTTAATTGTCTTGGTTTAACCTTTTACTGCACCAGCTGTTAACCCTTGAACAATCTGACGCTGAAAAATTAAGACGAGAATTATCAATGGTAGAGTACCCAAAACTGTCGCCGCAGCGATCGGTCCATAGGGAATATCAAACAAACTTGCTCCTCCCAATTGCGCAGTAGCTACGGGAATCGTTTTTTTAGCTTCTTCAGTGATAAAAGTCAAAGCAAAAATATATTCATTCCAGGCAAAAATAAAGGTCAAAATACCAGTGGTTGCTAATGCTGGTAGAGTCATAGGCAGCAAGATATTAATCAGCATGCCTAACGTTTTGTAGCCATCTATTTTGGCAGCATCCTCTAAGTCTCTGGGAAGCTGCTGAAAAAAACTTCTCATTACTAGGATAGTCAAAGGCAAATTGATGGCAGTGTATGGAATAATGAGAGCAAGGTAATTATTGCCTAGACCAACAACTTTAACTATTTCTAGTAAGCCTAAAAATAGTAGCACATAAGGAAATAAAGTAATAATCAAAACTCCCGTCAGGATCAACTTTTCTCCTGGCAAATTCATTCTGGTCAAAACATAGGCGGCGGGAGAACCAAAAACTAAGCATAAAACAGTAGAAATACTCGCTACTAAGGCACTGTTAAAGATATAGGTTAAAAAAGGACGACGGCTAAACAGCTCGGTGTAGTGTTCGGCAGTGATTCTGCTTGGTAAATAAACATTAGGGATTGCCGAAATATCTTCGTTGACCTTCACCGAAGTAAGTATTTGCCAGAGAATCGGTGCCAGAAAAAAAATTACGATTGAGAAAATCCCCAACCAGAACAAGAGCGCAGAGAAAGATAAATTAAGCGTCTGTTTTTTGGGCTTGGCTAACGACATGGGGGTCTTAGTGGTCTAGGTTAAGGTTATTACTGAAACTATGTTACATTCTTCAGGGACTGAAACTATCTTTAAAATGCCAACAAGTTAAAAACCCTGTATTTATTTAGAGCCAAGTTTAAACAGGTTTAAATTTAGATTGCCAGGAATAGATTGAAAAAAATGATTAATGTTTGTTTTTAGCCGAGATTTATCTCGGCTTTTTTAGTTTTAGAGATAGATTTTATATACAGCTTAAGCTAGGTCATGGATAATTTGTTAACTTAC
This sequence comes from Pleurocapsa sp., assembly GCA_050330395.1. Lineage (GTDB taxonomy): Bacteria > Cyanobacteriota > Cyanobacteriia > Cyanobacteriales > Xenococcaceae > Waterburya. Next base: position 34,414 of record JBHJNW010000104.1, on the reverse strand, counting down.
TACCATTTGAGTAAATTAAATTGTTCCATATCAATAGTGTTTCGATTACGATAAATAGCTAACACAATTGCCAAACCGACAGCTGCTTCGGCTGCCGCCACTGTAATTACAAAAACCGCAAACACCTGACCTCTAATATTACTTGGATCTAAATAATTAGAAAATCCCACTAAATTTAAATTAACGGCATTAAGCATCAACTCAATTGACATTAAAACTCGTACCGCATTACGGCTAGTGATTAAACCATAAATTCCAATACAAAACAAGGCTGCTGCTAACAGCAAAAAATATTCTAACTGCATTTAATTCTGCTTACTCCTTAATTATTGATTACTTATTGGCGATCGCTATCACCACTTAAACTAGCTAGTTCGCGAGGACGCTCTGGTAAAGTCAGCTGAGTAGTAACAGTCTCTTGGGTAGGTGAAGATTCAGGAATTAAATCGCGACGAGCCAGAATAATTGACCCCACCATCGCCATTAATAGCAGTACTGAAGCTAATTCAAAAGGCAATAAATAATCACTAAAGAAATGTTCACCCAAAGCGATGACCGTGTTGTCAATTACGGCAGGAGAAGTAGTGTTTAGTGACCAAGGCGTTGCCAAAACCATTGTTCCTAACAAAGCAAACAAACCAAAACAAACTACCGCAGTTGAAACTTGCCGCAGCATACGACCAGGTAGTTCGGCATAATCTTCTTGTTTGTTAACCAGCATGATGGCAAACAAAATTAGCACATTAACTGCACCAACATAAACCAAAATTTGCGCTGCTGCTACAAAATCCGCATTGAGCAGAATGTATAAACCTGAGATGCTAATAAACACCCCAGCTAATAAAAAAGCAGAATGGACGATTTTGGGTAATAAAACAACTCCTAGGGCTGCACCGAGCATCATCACCCCCAAGATGCCAAAAGAAACTATCTGCACTCCTTGCGCTAAATTCACTTTGTTGCCTCTTTTTATAGTTATTTAATCAATCAAACTGAGGATAAATTATCAATTCTGAGTTCAGAAGATAGCATTGAATACCCTTCTTAATCTCTTATGCTTCATCCCTTATTCTTCAGTACTTTCTGCCTTGGGTTTGGCAGCTTCAATTTCTGTTAAAATATCTTCTGGGCGTTGACCAGCACGCTGAAATCCTTCAGGTAACCCATGAGGATCGACTACACCTTGGGGTAAGTAAGCAAACTCTCTGAGAGGGGTAACCATTGGATCTTGAGTCACTTTATAGGGCAAGCGTCCTAGAGCAACGTTGTCATAGTTTAGTTCATGGCGGTCATAAGAAGCCAATTCATATTCTTCTGTCATCGATAAACAATTCGTTGGGCAATATTCCACGCAGTTACCGCAAAAAATACAGACACCAAAGTCAATACTATAGTGATTGAGCTTTTTCTTCTTGGCGGTTTTATCAAATTCCCAATCAACCACAGGTAAGTTAATCGGACAGACGCGAACGCAGACCTCACAGGAGATACATTTATCAAACTCAAAGTGGATTCTGCCACGATAACGTTCGGAAGGAATTAGTTTTTCGTAAGGATATTGAACCGTTACGGGACGACGCTGCATATGATCGAAGGTAACAGAAAGACCTTGACCAATATATTTTGCCGCCTGCCAACTTTCTTGGGCATAGTCTTGTACTTGTTTGAGAATATTAAACATGATTTTTGCACTTGTTTTGTTTAACTACTTTTAGTCGGTGAAGCTAGCCACCAAATGCTGAGGGAAAAGACAATTTCAAGGCAGCGGTGATCAGCAGATTAGCCAAAGAAACTGGTAATAAGAACTTCCAACCTAAGTCTAACAATTGGTCAATACGGACACGAGGTACAGTCCAACGTAGCAAAATCGCGATAAAGACCAGAAAATAAGCTTTGACCAGGGTCATAATAATGCCCAAAGAAGCAGTTAATACCTGTAGCCAGGGAGTAGTTTCCGCAATTCCAATCCAACCTGCCAAACGATCTAAAGGAATAAAGAATTCCCAACCACCGAGATAGAGAACAGCAAAAACTAACGCCGATAGTACTAAATTAACGTAAGAGCCTAGATAGAAAAGAGCAAACTTCATTCCTGAATATTCTGTTTGATAACCAGCGACTAGTTCTTCTTCCGCTTCTGGTAAATCGAAGGGTAAACGCTCACATTCAGCTAGTGCCGCAATCCAAAAAATAATAAAGCCGACAGGTTGTCGCCAAATATTCCAGCCCAAAATGCCGTATCCAGACTGTTGCTCAACAATGTCTATTGTACTAAGACTATTGGACATCATGACGATCGCCAGTACTGATAATGCTAAAGGAATTTCATAACTAATAGATTGAGCTGCTGCTCTCAAACCACCCAGCAAAGAGTATTTATTGTTGGAAGCGTAACCTGCCATCAACAAGCCAATGGGAGCAATACTAGACAGAGAAATCCAGATAAATATGCCAACATTGATATCGGTAATGATTAAATTCTGACCAAAAGGCACAATTAGATATGATAGAAACACTGGAATTACCACTAATACTGGTCCGATCGTAAATAGCCAGGGATCTGCTTTGGCGGGAATAACGTCTTCTTTAAAAACTAATTTGATGCCATCGGCTACTGGCTGTAATACTCCCAAAGGTCCTGCATATTCAGGGCCAATTCGCTGTTGAGCAGCCGCCGAAATTTTTCGCTCTAGCCAAACTACTACCAAAACTCCAATAGTGGCGCCAATAATCATCAATAACATCGGTAACGGCAGCCAAATAGCTTTAGCCAAACCAACCGAAAGCCCAAAATCCTGTAGAGTTTGGACGAAACTTCCTTGTAAGTCGATTCCTGAATTCATATTTTGTATGTCGTATTGGACTAAGCTAATCTCAGACTAATAAGAGAGTTTAGACATTTTTTTACTGCTTACCATTGATAGTATATCGCTGTCGGCTAATCTATAAATCTTGAATTAGTTATAAAAACTCAAAATAAACCAATGATAACTGCATCTAAACTGAAAGCTTGGTCAAAAGCGATCGCCGAACCTGCTACAGAATTTGATTTGACTCCTTTGTCAATTATCGCTGGAGAAATACCTGCCGATTTACGTGGAACACTATATCGTAATGGCCCTGCAAGACTATCGAGAGGCGATCGACGAGTGGGACATTGGTTTGATGGCGATGGAGCTATTCTAGGAGTCCATTTTAGCGATACAGGAGCTACTGGGGTGTATCGGTACGTAAAAACTTCAGGCTATTTAGACGAACAGTCCGCAGACAAGTTTATTTATCCTAACTACGGTATGACTGCTGCGGGGGCATTTTGGAATAATTGGCTCAAACCAGTTAAAAATGCAGCTAATACTTCGGTTTTGGCATTACCAGACCGTTTATTGGCTTTGTGGGAAGGAGGCAAACCTCACGCTTTAGATTTAGCAACTTTAGCTACTGTTGGCATCGATAAGTTATCTGATGAAGACGCGGGTTTAACCGACAAACAATCTTTTTCCGCTCATCCAAAAGTCGATCCCGTTACGGGCGATATATTTAACCATGGAATAAGTGCAGGAGCAAATGCTACTCTCAATCTTTATCGCTGCAATTCTACAGGCAAACTAGAGCAACAAAATTCTCATACCCTCTTTGGACTACCTTTAATTCATGATTTTTGTTTTGCTGGAAAATATCTTGTCTTTTTAGTCTCACCAGTAAGGGTAAACTTACTTCCTATTCTGTTAGGACAGAAAAGTTACAGTGATGCTTTGGAATGGAAACCAGAATTAGGCACGGAGATTCTAATCTTCGATCGCGACAGTTTATCTTTAATCAGCCGTGGTCAAACCGATCCTTGGTTTCAGTGGCATTTTGCTAATGGTTACGTCAACGCAGACGGGTATATCGTAACTGAGTTTACGCGCTATGAAGACTTTGATACTAATCAGTATTTAAAGGAAGTTGCCTCTGGCTATTCTAAAACTCCTGCACCTGGAACTTTATGGTCATTGGTTATCGAACCTCAAACTGCCAAAGTAATTAGTAATCAGCAGATATTGGCTGCCTGTGGTGAATTTCCTTTGGTATCACCCGCAAAAGTCGGCAAAAATTGGCGTTATACCTACCTTAACGTGCATCGTGATGCCGTAAAGCATGGTGAAGAATTATTTAATGCGATCGCTCGCTTTGATCGAGAAACTGGCCAAATGGCGATCGCCGATTTAGGCGAAAACATCTATCCTTCTGAACCGATTTTAGTCCCCACTCAAGATCACCCCGAACAAAGTTGGTTACTAACCGTTGTCTACAACGGGAATACTAATAGTAGTGAAGTCAGAATTTATCAAAGCGACGAATTATCTAAACCACCCTTATGCCGTCTTGCTTTACCTGCCGTCATTCCTCATAGTTTTCATGGCACTTGGAAATCAGTCAATAACGAGTAATTAGTGATCAAGAGCAATATAGTTAGCATTTCAGCTTATTCTCTTGCCGAACCTACAGCGGCAATTATCATATTATCTATCTTATTTTTAATCCCGACTAAAATTGTCGGGTATGTTTGACTCGTTCTTTTTGCTTGTGATAGTATCCAACTACTGTTGACGAAATAAATGTTTAACCATGACTCAGACACCAATTAAAACCTCAAAGGGACGTACTTTTACCAATTTGGTTTCCAAAGAGGGAGGAGTAAAATATCCTCTAGAAGCACTTAATGTATGCGAGGAAACTTTTTCTCCTTTAGAAGTTGCTTACGACTATGATGAAATTCGCCGTCAAGTAAGCCGTGAAAGTATTGCAGCAGGACCTCATTCCATCTGGCGTTACAAAGCATTTTTGCCCGTAGAAAGCGAAAATCCGATTGACGTAGGTACTGGAATGACTCCTCTAGTTAAATCTAATCGTTTAGCTCGTCGTTTGGGTCTGAAGAATCTTTACATTAAAAACGATGCCGTAAATATGCCTACCCTTAGCTTCAAAGATAGGGTAGTGTCAGTAGCTTTGACTCGCGCGAGGGAACTAGGTTTTTCTACTGTTTCCTGTGCTAGTACTGGTAACTTAGCCAACTCGACAGCAGCGATCGCGGCTCATGCTGGTATGGACTGCTGCGTCTTTATTCCTGCGGACTTAGAAGCGGGCAAGATCATGGGTACGCTAATTTACAACCCCACAGTGATGGCGGTTAAAGGTAACTATGACCAAGTAAACCGTCTTTGTTCAGAAGTAGGCAATAGCTACGGCTGGGGTTTCGTCAACATTAATCTTCGTCCTTATTATTCCGAAGGTTCTAAGACTCTCGGTTATGAGGTAGCAGAACAACTAGGTTGGGAACTTCCAGATCATATAGTTGCGCCATTAGCTTCTGGTTCTCTGTTCACTAAAATCTACAAAGGCTTTAATGAATTTGTGAAAGTTGGCTTAGTAGAAGACAAAACAGTCCGCTTTAGTGGCGCACAGGCAGAAGGCTGTTCTCCGATCGCTCAAGCATTTAAATCAGGAAGAGACTTTATTACTCCAGTTAAGCCGAATACAATTGCCAAATCCATTGCGATCGGTAATCCTGCTGATGGCTACTATGCTTTAGATATCGCTCGTAAAACCAATGGTAATATCGAATCGGTAACCGATGCGGAAATTATTGCAGGAATGAAGTTGTTAGCAGAAACCGAAGGTATCTTCACCGAAACTGCTGGCGGTACTACTATTGCCGTGCTGAAAAAACTTGTGGAAGCAGGTAAAATAAATCCTGACGAGAAAACAGTTGTTTATATTACTGGTAATGGTTTAAAAACCCAAGAAGCAGTACAAGGATATATCGGTGAACCTTTAACTATCGAGCCAAAACTAGAAAGCTTTGAGCGCGCACTAGAACGTTCTCGCACCTTGGAACGTCTTGAATGGCAACAAACTAGCGTTTAATAGCTATTATTGGCATTTTAAATAGCTAAAAAGAGTATTTAGCTATTTGCTCTCATTAGCTTAAAGAAGCCTAGATATTACACATTACAGCTGTTATTTTTAGACTGAATAATTATTTGTTGAGCATTGATTGTTTTTCAGCCTAGTAAATAGCTTGACTATTCACTTTTTATTCACTTTTTACAAATCATGACCGTCAAAGTATTAGTTCCGACTCCTCTGCAAAAGTTTACCAACAATCAAGCAACCATCGAGTGTCATGGTGATAATATTGACGAATTGATCGACGCTCTAGAAACCAATTGCCCTGGGATTAAAGCTCGTATTTGTGATGAAACTGGTAAACCCCGTCGTTTTTTAAATCTCTATGTTAACAGTGAAGATATCCGTTTCTTAGAAGGTACAGATACAGCATTAAGCGATGGTGATGAAGTTAGTATCGTTCCTGCTGTGGCAGGGGGTTAAAATAACAGATTTAAACATTTCGTAACAGTTGAAGAGAGGTTGACATAGTTGCAACCTCTTTTTTTGAGCTTGCGTTTACTTGTACTTGCCAGGTTGATTGCTTTTGACATCGTCTCCCCCGTGCGCTTCGCTCAACGGGGGAGATTCCTAGAACAAGTTTAGTTGTTCATAGGTCATCGAAGTGAATAAAACCTAAGTAATCCAGACTGTAGCCATAGTATAGTTAGAAATCTATGCCATAGGCAGAACTCAAGCTTCTGCTCATGTTGATATATTTTTGTGCATTCCAAGAATCTGCTTTCGGCTGGGACTGATCGTTATTTAATCCAGGACAATAGCCTTGACCCAGATTTTGACTCATATTAATTAGTTTTTGATTCGTCCAGCCTGGGTCTTTAGCAGTTACTTGTTTATTGATTGACATAATTGTTCTCCTTTTCTGTAGCAAAATATACATTTCGTATATATTTAGATGATAAAACTAAAAGTTATGTAAAGCCAAGGTGATGATGACCGAACCCTGTAGCACTACGCATTAAAGTCAGGACATTCTAGAAACTTTTGACTTGCGCTATAGCGGCTAATGTAACTATTCGGTAAAACTTTGATGCTTAGACAATTTGGCGCAAAAGTTTCTATCTTTTGGCTAATGTTAAATGAAATTCCAAATTGTTTATGATTAAATTGTAGGCAGAGAATCGTTCATCTCTCTACAGGTCAAAAATTGAGAGACGGAAGTAAGGAAGATGATCGTACCTGAAGGAACGCACCTCAACGTAAAAATAGAGGTGAAATGAGATGGAATTAATTTATCGGGGCATTAAATACAAAAGCAATCAAGCAAAATTGCGTGGTTTGGCTAGCAATAACAAGTTACCAATAATATATTGTAGAAAATTAGTTAAGACAGCAACCAATAACAAGTTTCCAATTATTAAATATTGTAAACAGCTATTTTCTTACCAAAAGCCAGCAGTTTGCGATCCAGCCGAATTTTTACATCAGCATCAAAGTCAGCTTTTGGAAAAATGTTGGCAATTAAATGTGTTGGAACAACTAAACTTGTGTTGGGAAACAACTTTAAAAATAGAGTTAGAGAAAAACTTGCCAAGTAGTCCTCCCGTTCAACTTAAATATCGTGGCGTTACTTACTACCGTTAATTTTTTGAGGGATAGATTTTAAATTTAATCAGAACATGCATGACAAATATTAGCTGGTTTAAACATTAGTTAGTCATTGACAAGATGTATCAACGATTACGATGAAAGTGCGCACTTTCATCGTAAAAGTAATTATGTAGCTACTCATATTTGTCTGACTCAATTTATGATTTATCCTCGCGATTTAATCGGTTATGGTGCCAATCCACCTCATCCACAGTGGCCAAATGATGCCAAAATAGCACTACAAATTGTCCTAAATTACGAAGAGGGTTCAGAATATTCTATTCCTGATGGAGATGATACGGCGGAGATATATCTGCGGGAAGTTCCTGGTTCTTCGATGGGTCGAGGAATGAGAGATTTACAGGTAGAGTCGGTGTACGAATATGGCAGTCGGGTAGGATTTTGGCGGTTGATGCGTCTGTTTGCCGAAAAAGACATTCAGGTAACCATTTTTGGTGCAGCCTTAGCACTGGAAAGAAACCCCGAAGCAGCTAAAGCGATCGCCAAGGCGGGATATGATATCTGCTGTCATGGTTGGCGTTGGATTGGTTACCACCTATTGGATGAAGCGGAAGAGAGAGAACACATTCAAAAAGCAGTCGCGTCTCTCCAAAAGCTGACAGGCGATCGCCCTTTGGGTTGGTATTGTCGCTATGCACCCAGCCTCAATACCCGCCGTTTAATTGTCGAGGAAGGCGGTTTTATTTATGATTCTGATGCTTATAATGATGATTTGCCTTATTGGGTAACGGTCGAAGAGCGACCTCATTTAGTTATTCCCTATACCCTAGACAACAACGACATGAAATACTGCGTTGCCCCTGGCTTTAATAACGGTAATGATTTCTTTACTTATCTCAAAGATGCTTTTGATGTCTTATATGCTGAAGGCGACACTGCACCCAAAATGATGTCAGTGGGGCTTCATGCCAGATTAGTAGGCAAACCTGGACGAATTGCCGCTTTAGCTCGCTTTATTGATTACGTTCAAAGTCATGAGCGGGTCTGGATTTGCCGTCGTCTAGATATCGCCCAGCATTGGATCGAGCATCATCCTTATCAAAAGGTTTAACCATCACTAAACGTCGAAATAATATCTTACTGCACCTGTTTGCTCGTCATTATCAATATGAGCTAGACCCTGTTTGAGAGCTTTATTTAATAAGTTCTCAATTTCTTCTAAGGGCAATTCGGTTGCCAACATTGCCTGACCTATCGATAAAACATTATTGTGAGATGCAGCCGCTCTTAACAAAATTAACATGGGGTCAGTTTTTACTGGCGGCTCATTTTCTTTAACTAAAGTAATCTTGGGGCTATTGTTACGAGCCTCAACGGTCGATTCATACAGCAGGCGTAAATTTCTTTCTCTAGTCATACCAGGAATGAGAAACAAATCCACAAACTGACCAAAACCAAAGAAACCTAGGGTAAAAAAGTAGATTAAACCACTAGTAATCTTACCAGAATAAAAACGGTGAATACCACAAAATCCCATCAATCCGAAAGCCCATAATATATATGCTACTCCTGGATCGACCTCTTGCTTTTGCTGGTTCATTTTATCAATTAGGTCAATAATATCTACAATATTTTAATTATAGACATTTTGCTTTTATCATTACTGCAAACTAAAAAAGTATTAATTATTTGTAAGCTTTGAACTATGTGTCCTAGAATTTCTATTTTCGGTAACGATAAATTTCTTTGCTCTGTGAACTAACATCCATCGATCAAAACCTAGATTCATATTCAATTAATGCCCTGCTGCCGTCTTCCTGGAAATTGCTGGAACCCCGAAGCACAAAGTTATCGTTAATACGATAGCGAAAACCAAATTGAGCTGGAATATCAGTATTCAAAATTTTCAGAGCAGAAAACGAGAGATTGTCGATTAAGTCAAAAGCAATCTCTCCTGCCAGTCCATCGCGATCGCGATCGCGATTTTTCTCAATAATGGGAGTAGGAAACAGACGCAATTCGCCAATCGGAAAAATATCTTTAAATTCTGAATTCAAGCTGCCAAACAATGCCGAACCAGCTAAGGTGGCTAATCCTGACGTACCATTGCTGTTGGCTAAGGCTTCGACAAACCCTCCTCCTAATAAAGCGGCGATTTCGGCGGAGCTGCGGGGAGGGCTACTGGTAAGCTCAATTCTATTAGTGATTTGGCTAGCAAGTCCTTTGATCTTAGCAGAAACCCTAATAGTTTCTAAAGTTCCTAAGCTAGAATCGGGAATTTCCGTAGGTGATATTTCACTGGGAATACTTCTGGCGTTGGTTTCTATGGCCGAACCCACTAACAATATATCTAAGAAAGGATCGATGACGTTATTGTTAGAAAAACGAGCCGTGTTTTTATAGTCTCTTGATAAACCAAGCTGGGTAGTAAATAAATTAACTTGTCCACTTTGGAGAACAATAGTGCCGCTAGGACTAGGCTGGAGAAAAGTCCCGTTGATATTTAAGTCTCCCGTAGCCGAAAAAGTAAATATTGGCGGTTGACTAATTTGAATATCTTTTCCCAATCTCAATTTGAGATTTTTGTACTGAGTTACCGCAGCAATTGAGCCATCAGTATCGCGTCTGGTAATTATATCTACCTGATTGCTAAGATTATTGACTGTTTTTTGCTCATTACTAGCGCTTTCATCGGCTAGCAGAATCGTACCGTCGAATAAAGTTAAGTTGCCAGTAAGGTTAGGTTCGGTAGCCTTACCTAATATTTGTAGCTCGCCTCTAATACCGCCATTGTAAAGTTTAGGTAACTCAACTTTTTCAATTTGATTAAAATTAATCGTTAAAGGATTTACAGAAACATCGCTACTCAGAGGAATTGTGCCGGCTGCGGTGATTTTACCTCCCCCAAAATCTCCCTGAAAACTATCTACCCGAATATCATCAAGATCGAAGAAGACTTGACTATTAATATTAGTAATTAAATTTTTGGGGAGGCTTTTAGCCGCAACAGTGGCATTTTTGATCGTGGCTATTCCTTGGGCAGATAATTGACGAGGTAGCTTTTGTTCCGCATCGAGAATGCCAGAGATATCTAGCGCAATTTTACCTTGACCATCAATCCATTTAAGTTCTCCCCGCGAAAAGATATCTAATAAAGCTAAGCCTTTATCTTTGACATCTACCTCTAGTTCCAGGCGATCGCTCTGGGGTTTGGTTGTAGCAAAAGGCAGTTGATAGGGAACGCTGCCTCTGAGAATTAAGGGGTCGGCATCTTGGGCAATAACGCTGCTGGCAGAAAAGTCGAGGCGAGATTCTTTATAGTTAAAGCTACCTTTAGTAGACTGAATTAACGTGTCATTTAAAGAAGCATCATCAAGGCGAATTTCTCCTCTGGCTTGGGGGTTGTCTGGTGTTCCTGCAATACTGGCAGTGGCGTTAATCAGACCATCGAAAGCTAATTCTGGAGGCAAGGAAAACAGTTGTTCAATTAGTTTTACGGGAACATCCACTAGTCTAAATTGCCCTGATTGAGTCGAGCCGCCAAACGTCCCCGTAAACAGTAGGCTAGGGGAGGTATTGCTTTGAACCGTTGCTTCGGCAGTAACATTTTGAAGGTTGACTGAAATAGGGAGCAAAGTTAGGATTCCATCGCGGAGATTGCCTCTGGCAACAATTTTTTCGCCAATTAAATTACCCCAGCGCCATTGTTCTCCCAAAAAGTCAAATTCTGAGGTTAGTCCCGCGTTGAGCGAACCAAACACATCAATTTGACCATCAAAAGTTCCTCTTAAATTTTTGAGCGCAGGAACAAAAGCACTTTGCCTTTGTTGCTGAACCGAATCTAGCCAAGCGTCAATTGCTGCTAATAATTGTAGCTGCTCAATCACCGGCGCATCTTTAAAACCAAGATTAAACAAAGGTTGCCGATCGGCTGGTACAGGTGGCAAATATAAATTGTCAGCATTACCGTAGGCGCGATCGCTAAAAAGGCGAGCCAAATCGGTTAGCTCAAAAATTTGCAGTGCTACTAAAATGTCTTGAATTTGACCGCCTTCGATCTTAACGCTGCCATCTAGCTCAAGATCATCTGGTTTTTGGCGAAGATTACCTTCTAGCTGATAAACACTGTTTCTTTGCTTAAACTCAACGTCTTCAATCGCAAAATAACCATCGCTATATTGAAAATTTCCTGCCAGGCGATCGCCCCGAATACCTCCTAGAGCAGGATTATTAATGACTATGCTATTGCCTGAAGTTGTTAGGGTATTTAAATTAACGATAAATTCCCCTGATAACTCCCCATTTACAGGCTGTAGAGCCAAATTTTCTGGTAGTTGAAAGTCGTCGCTTTTGAGGGCAATGGTTTTCAGCAAATCTACAGGAATGTTTTGAGTGGTGAGGTTTAAAATTTCTGACTTGCCGATGCCTTCAATTAGTAGATAATCTTGAGCGATCGCCAATTCCACAGGCGAGAAGCTGGCATCTAAAACCAATTCAATTTTGTCTAAGGGTTGTGATTCAGAACCAAAATCTTCAGTAGCAGGTAGTAAAGGAGTCGTCAAAATTTCTTGCAGGCTTAATTTAACTCCCGTCTCAGGATTTATCTGCACATCGCCCGCCAGAAAAGGTGCAAAATCTCGATTTTCCACTTGAAAATCTTTTAGGCCTAAGTCGCCGTTAATCTTCATGGCAGCGGGAACACCACTAATTTGTCCAGCAAAGTCTCCTCGTCCCGAATAATTGAGGTTGACCGCCCAACTAGGTAAAGTTATACGCAACTTAGTAATATCCAGCCAGCGGGCTTCGGGAACATCGAATTCAAAGTAGTCTATCGCAGCTAATTTATCGGGAATATCGCTGAAAAATGATTCATCTAAGACGATATAACCCTGAGCATCTAAACCATCTCCTGTAGCTTGCAACACATCTAATCGTTTGCCATCCCAGGTTATTGCTGCGGCGAAAGGTTGTTCTAGTAAATCGATTCCTTGACTGAAGGTAAGATTACCCTTGGCTGCCACGGCTGTAGGGCTGAGGTTGTCTACTTTTCCCGTAACTGTTAACTGTCCTGCCAATTGCCCATTGAGTTCTAATTCATCAGAATTAGGATCGGCAAATAGACTTAGATCTACATTCTGGGGAGTTACCTGGGCATTGAATTTTCCATCAGCGATCGCTAGTTGTTCAGCAGCAAAAACTCCTTCAGGCAAAGTTAAACTACCGTCCCCCGCAGCGATAATCCCTTCAGGAGTTATATTATCCGTTGTCCCTGCCAACTCTAGCCTGCCATTGATTAAGCCCGCAAACTGATCGGGCGTACTAGAGCTTAGTTGTTTTAACTGGAGATTATTTCCTTGAGCGATCGCTGTCCAGTTTTGATCGACAATTTTTAAGTTTTCTACCTGAACCTTGCCTTGTGCCAAAGCTAAATCGCCGAAGCCGTTGATTAGGGTTTGGGGTTGAGCATCATCGGGAATATTGCCAGTTAGATAAAACTCACCACTCAGGTTATCGTTAAATTCGTCAGGTAAGTCAGGAAATAAACGCTGTAGCTTTAAATTTTTGGTATTAGCTTCTGTCATCCAGCTACCATTGGCGATGCTAATTTCAGTTAGGTTGACTTTTCCCCCCACGGTATTTAAATCCGCTTTCCCCTTAGCAGCAACCTGGTTTAAGTTACCAAAGTCATTGGTGCCTGAAACTTCCAATACGCCGTTGACCAATCCTCGCGCAATAGTCGGTGCGCTACCTTTGCCGATTGGTAAGCTGCCAAACTCAACCCCAGAGGCGGTTAGCCGTGATGACCACTTGCCACTGCCGTAATCGAGATCATTTACCTTAACAGTGCCGTTACCCAAGGCAAAATTAGCACTGCCGTTACGAAAACGTAGGGTTGATAAATCACCTGCTTGGGCAGTTATGTTAGTTTGACCAGAAATTAAATCAAAATCTACGGGTAGCTGATTATTATAGCTACGGGCGATCGCTTTAGCGGAAACAGCTTCTGCCTCAAAGTTAAAAGCGAGGTTTTGTGCGTCGTCTAGCTGTAGTTTGCCGTTTCCTGCAATTTTGCCTCCCGCCTTGGGCAAGCTAGTAAACTGCTGAACATTTAAAGTTGTTCCTACTAATTCGAGATTGGCGTTAATTTGTTGGAAATCTACTCGATCAATACGGCTGGGGCTGGCAGTAGCAATATCCATTTTGATGACTGGATTTTCTAAACCGCCTCTAACCGCTATATCACCCCGTATTTTGCCTTCAATTGGCACAGGCGCGTCTAATTCTAGAGCCTCAATTACTTTTTGAGCTGCTACGGGCTGAAGCTTCGTATTGATTTGATAGTCGCCTGTTTCAGCTAAATCGAGTGAACCAGAAGCACGTCCTGATACTTGACCAAAATTAGTGGATATATCATTCAGCTTAATTTTTGAGCCATTAAAGCTTATATTCCCATTACTATTGCTAAAGGGTTTGACTAAATTAGGTATTTGTAAACTCACCTGATCGAGATCTAACGCACCATGTAATTCAGGAATAGGCGCATCTGTCAAAGTTACTGCCAGCTTGCCGTTAAGATTGCCGTGATTTAACTCAAGCGGTAAGGCTAGCAAATTACTAACTTCCGCTGCTTTTAGCTGCTGCGCTACTAGGTCAAGGTCGATTACGCCAGTTTTATTATCTCCTTGACCATTAACGGTAAATTTGCCCCCCTGCACTAATTCGGCTACGGCATTAAACTTAATTTTGTCCTCTACTGGACGAACAATAATGTTATCTATTTGGGCAACAACAGCAGGATTTAAGGCAGCGATCGCCGAATTATATGCCACGAGAGAAAGTTGCCCGCCGTAGAGTTGAATCGACTTGACATTAACCGCTATTCCCCCTTCAAATTGAGCATCTGAACCAAAATCTGTTGGAGTCCACAGCTTAGATTCGTCTTGCTCAATATAGATATCTGGTTTAACTAAAATAATGTCTAGCTTTAGTTCACGCTGACGCAGAAAATGAAGTGGCGCAAAGTTAATCTTGACTTCTTTGACTTTGACAAAATCAGGATTTTCTTCAGTAGCAGGTAGCGCGCTATTGCCAAAACTTGCTTGAGTAGGAAAAAGAGACTTTAGCCCTCCTAACTCTAGTGGACGATGTAGATAATTTCCTGCTTCTGTCTCGACTAAAGGAATTAATTTGCGCTGTACAAAATACCAACCATAAATTAGGCTTCCCCCCGCACTACCCACAAGTAGCAAAGCGACAGTCATGATCATTTTGCGCCGCCAGTTAGATTTAGCTGGGCGATCGCACTTAACCTGCTTATCTGAATTACGCTCAGAATTTTGCTTCATTTTATATTTATAGTCTGTGGCTGAAGATGCCTATGATAAAAGCTAAAATTTCTAGCCATATACTGTGGCGATTTGCCCTGTTAGAATCTATATATATAGAAGATAAAACCTAGTAAATAGTTGCCTATTATTAAGATATTTTTAACAACAACCAGTATAGCTATTTTAAAAATTCATTATTATTTGATAAAAATTAAGTTGCTCTTGTAATTAAAGCTGATTAAAATAAAAAATTAGGTTAACAGGACTCCGCTTTCAGCCGACTCATTTATGAGTCAAAAGCAGAAAACAGTGCATTTGTTGAATCCTCTGAATTTAGACCGAGGTTAAAATGATTGACTTTTGACTTTTGACTTTTGACTTTTAACTAACGTTATACTTATTGCTTTTCCTCAGCAATGACACCTTGTACCGCTTTAACTATTAAAGAATGAATTTGCTGTGGATCTTGAGTGCCATCGAGCGCGATCGCTCTACCATCATATTCGGCAAATATCTGTTGATACTGTTTTCTAACTTTGGTTAGCTTGGTCTTAGTTTCATATATTTCCTGTAAGGAACGTTCTTGTAATCTAGACAAAGAAACTTCAATTGGCAGATCGATATAGATAGTTAAATCTGGATTAGGAAAGCGATCATTTAGCTTGGTAATAAAGTCAAACTGCTCTACGCTATCACAATTATAGGCTAAAGAAGAAAAGTAATATCTAGTACTAATAACGTGATAATTATTTTGAATTAACTTAAATACTCCATCAATATCATTGTATAAATGATCGTGGCGATCGGCAGCAAAAAGGTACGCCATTTGTTGATCAAACAAATCTCGCTCTCGACTAAAAACAATTCTCTGTTTTAAAGCCTGACGAATTAGGTTTCCAATAATGCCGTTGGAAGGTTCAGGACTAATTACTGCCTGTTCCTCTTGAGCTAAAAAGTATTTCTTTAATAACTCTGCTTGGGTTGTTTTACCCGAACTATCAATCCCTTCAAAAACAATAAAAAGCCTTTTTGACATTATTTCGATCCCGCTTATCGGGGCTGATTACTTGATTACTGGTTACTTGATTACTGGTTACTAATTACTGATTACTGATTACTGGTTACTGATTACCTATGCCAATTTTTGCGGAGGGAAAACCAAGTTATCAGGCGATCTAATAGTTTAGAATTGCGCTGTAGCTTTTGCTGATAAAAGTCATCGACAGAGCGTTGTAATATTTCAACCATACTAGGATAAACGGTAGTTATTGCTAAAGAAGTTAACCCCCGCATTGGATTACCATCAAGCCTAATTTTGTGTCGAATCATCAACGCGATCGCCGTAATTAATTCCGCAGCGCGATCGCTTACTAAACTACAGCCTAAAATCTCACTGTTTTCTCTAATTAATAGCTGACATACGCCAGTAGTTCTATCTAATATTTGTCCTTGTGCCAGGTTACTAAAATATTGTTTGATCACATAAATATCTGCGCCGTATTGCTGTTTAGCCTGCCGTTCGGTTAAACCAACTCTGGCTAAATTAGGCTGAGTTAAAACCGCCCAGGGTAGGGAATAATAATTGGTTTTATACCAGGGCAAAAACAAAGTATTTTTCAGGATTAAATCCACCTCATACTGAGTGATGTTGGGTAAACAATAACCACCAATTAGCTCGCCACAGGCATATATATTAGAATTAGTAGTCTGTAGCTTATGGTTGACATGAATTCGCTGGGAGTTATATTTAATCTCAACACCAGCCAAGTTTAAACCAGCAATATTTGGCTGACGGTAATCAGCGATGATAATCTCATCAGCAGCCAAAGCGCGATCGCCTGCCTGTAACCATTTTTGAGCGTCAATAGTTTTTATTTGGCTGACTAGCGAGTTGGTATAAACTTTGACTCCTTCGGCTTCTAGCTGTGCTTGAATTAGTAAAGCAATTTCTAGATCTTCTTGGGGCAAAATCCGCTGCTGTTTAACCACCAGAGTAACTTTTTTATTAAATCTGGTTAAGGTTTGAGCCAATTCTAAAGCCAGCGGATCGCTGCCGACAACGATGATATTTTGCCCTAAATCGGATAAATCGCGATCGCCCAATTGGCGCAGAGTCAAATAATCATTTGCAGCATTATTATTATTATCTAAAAACTGAGGCGCAAAATTAGCCCCCGTGGCGAGTAAAAAATTACGCGATCGCAATTTCCGTTTAGCAACCTGAAAAGCTAGTTCGGGTAAACGGCAAAACTCACCCTTCCCGGCAATGACATCTACTCCTAAAGCTGCCAAGTTAGATAAAGAATTACTGCCAGTTTGCATTACATCATTAATCCCCTTTGCCCAATCGCTGGCTTGAGGGAGGGAAACATCAGAAAGTCTTTCTGATGCCGCAGTAAAGGGATTGTTAGCTATCTGATAGTTAAACCTGGCAATCTCGCTAAGACTGTGGGTGATTAGCGTATCGTTCGGTAAAAATAAATCATCGCCCTGAGTTACCAAAGCAACACGGGCTTGTAGCCCAACTGCCTTTTTCGCAGCATAAATACCAGCCCAACTGCTACCAATGATCACCAAGTCATAATCTACCGCCATGTTGCTAAGTCAGAAGTCAGAAGTCAGAAGTCCCTTAATTAAAAGTGGATATGAGAATCGGATTGATTATGATTAGGCAAGTAGCCAAATATAATCAACAAGCTGCTTGTTAAACCATAGCAGCAAAACTAACGAATGTTTCGGTTCTGTGTTGATTGTTTTAGAAACCCTGCAAAATTTTGGCGATCGCCTTTACTAGACGATCATTCTCTGCGGGTAGACGTACGGCAATGCGAAAATAGCGATCGCCCAATTCGGGAAAACTTAGGCAATCGCGAATCACGATTTGATCATTTTGCAATAACTTCTCCTGTAGCTGAGTTGCGGATTTTTCTGTCTTGACCAAGAGATAATTTGCTGCGCCCTCAAAAGGGTAAAGCCCAGGAATCGCTTGAAGCTGCTTAAATAATTGCGATCGCGCCGAAATTAACCAAGACCAAGTTTGCTGTTGAAATTCTCGATCTTTAATTACTGCTGCCGTTGCTGCTGCTGCCAAAGTATTAACCGAC
This sequence comes from Pleurocapsa sp., assembly GCA_050330395.1. Classification (GTDB taxonomy): domain Bacteria; phylum Cyanobacteriota; class Cyanobacteriia; order Cyanobacteriales; family Xenococcaceae; genus Waterburya. Next base: position 16,482 of record JBHJNW010000104.1, on the reverse strand, counting down.
CAAGGATCGCGCCACTTTTGCCATCTTTGTAATCTGTCTGGATGAGCGATCGCATAACCAATGCGTAGCCCTGGTAAACTATAAAACTTGGTTAGCGATCGCAAAATAACTAAATTTGGATATTCTGCCACCAGAGGAATCAAACTTTGCTCCTGGGAAGGGGTTAAAAAGTCCATAAAGGCTTCATCAATTACCACTAGGCTAAATTGCTTCAAATAAGGCAAAATCTCCTCTTTTGCCCATAATTTGCCTGTGGGGTTATGAGGGTTGTTTAGCAGTAATCCCGATCGGGGATGGGGTGACGACGGGATGGGTAACGTAGGGGCAGTGGTCGATGTCGTAGGGGCGAACGGCCGTTCGCCCTTACAGAGATAAGGACAAGGAATTATTTCCCCGCCAAAAGCAGTCAACGCCCTAGTGTAATCACTGAAGGCAGGAGTAATTAAATAAGTAAAATCTTGTTGCGCTAATTCTCTGCCTGCCCAAGTTAGCAATTCTGCCGAACCATTACCAGGCAAGATAAATTTAGCTTCAATCTGATGGTGGTTGGCTAAATGCGATCGCAATTCTGAATATTCAGGATCGGGATAAGCGGTTAACTCAGAAGTACTATTTATAATAGCGGCGATCGCACTTTGGGGTGTTCCCAAGGGGTTAATACTGGCAGAAAAATCGGTTAAAGCAGAAATTGGACAACCAGCAATTGTGGCTGCCCAATTCAAATTTCCACCGTGTTGTGGTCTGTTCAAGATAAGTTGACTAGCTTGAAAACTACTTCTTGGCAGGGGCTACTTTTTCTTTAAATAGTTTACCTGCCGAGAAAGCAGGAACTTTAGTCGCAGGAATGGACATTTTTTCTCCAGTCTTGGGATTACGTCCTTCTCTTTCTTTGCGATCGCGACGTTCAAAAGAACCAAAACCGACTAGGGTTACTTTATCTCCGTCAGATACAGCTTCCATAATAGTTTCAATTGCTGCCGATAATACAGCATCAGCTTGTTTTTTAGTTACAGTCGCTTTTTGAGAAATGCGATCGACTAATTCACCTTTATTCATTGTGATATCCTTCTGGTGTTTACTTATGACTTGTGTGTTTTGTGTGTTTTGTTCTCGATGACCGAGAACTTAAATTGGCAAAGTGGATTAACAAAATGAACCTATAACCTGTCGTAAAACAACAGCGTACTGTTCACAAAGTCAATGCAGTTTTCAGAGCTTAAGCCGAGAAAACATTGACCAGCTTAATTTATAGCATCTGGGTGATAAAAACCCACAACATTTTATAGACTTTGTTTCACTTTGCAGTCACGTTGGGCTTCATTACCCTAAGGCAAATTAACCCGTGACTGCCTTATTCTAAGCTCTACTTGCCAAATATGGATCGTTGAAAGCATTAATTTACATAGATTTCAACAAGTTTTTCGATTTCAACCACCAAAACCAAGCCAAATGCCCTATTCCCCAAGTAGCTCAACCCCAGATTTTTTAATGAGTTCACGGCTTTCTTTACTAGGCATGAAGTTAGTTGCCAACCCCGCATCCTCTTCGATAATTTCAGGAGTTAACAAAACTATTACTTCTGCCCGTTCATTAGTTTTGTCGGTACTTCTAAACAAAGCACCAAGTAAAGGAATATCTCCCAAGATCGGTACTTTGGAAACAGTTGTTCTTTCTTGGTCTTGAATAATTCCTGATAAAATTAGAGTCTGACCATCCCGCATCCGTATCAAGCCAGAACTCACTTCGCGTTCACTTAGTAAGCTAATTATATTTTCCGCTCCCCCTCCACTATCAAAGGTTTGGGTTGTACCAACAGAGCTTACCGATGGGCTAACAGACATCGAAACAAAACCATTATCATCAATTCGTTCCACGTTCACAGTTAGTACCAATCCAGCTTCTCCTAGTACTGGTGTGGTAGTTCTTGTCCCTGAATCTCCATCAATCTCGGTTTTAACACTCTCAACAATTTTCTGTACTAATCGTACAGTTGCTTGCTGTCCTTCTTGTACTGTTAAAGTTGGATCGGTTAATACTTTGGCATTACCGCTTTCGATTCGAGATTCTAGAAGTGCCAAGAATTTATCAGGAATTTCGTATAAAGAAGGAAGTTCGTATGTAATTCGTCCTTCAGCGTCAACTTCTGTAATCCCTGATTGAAAAGGATTGCTATCTGTCCCAAAAGGTCCACGAGAGTAGAAACCAGGAAAATTGGTGGAAGGCACTGACGCATCAAATAAAGCTCTACCTCCAACATCATCTATGAAGCCATTGCGTTCTCCAGTTCCTGGAAATGGTAAAGGGGAAACTCTAGGAAAACCTCCTCTGGTGTTTACAGTACTTCTATCTGGTGGATTTACTCCACCAAAGTTTAAGGCTGCTGACCCTCTATCATTGACAAAGAAACTATCGTTTATGCCAAAAGAAAAGCTGCTGTTGAACAGATCCTGATTGAGTAAATTAACATCCAGAACTTTGACATTTACTGATACCTGACGACGACGGGCATCTAACTGTGTCAGAAAAGCTGTAGCAACTTCTACTTTACGTGGTTCACCCACAAGAGTAATCGCATTAAGCCTACCATCAGTGGAAACCTGCAATCCCTGAAGCATTAATGCCTGAGTGCCTGTTGCATCTTCGCTACCGCCATCTAAATCGCTTAGTTCTGGACTAGTTTCTTTTCTCTGGACAACCCTACCAGTTTCAGGATCGATGATTTCTTCAACTTCATTGGTTAGTCTTTTACCTGCTGCACCTTGGCTGGCTAGATATAAAGCTGCATTTTCGGCTGTTACCTGATTTAAACGAATTGTACGGCTGACTAAATTACGAGCTTGCGCGGGTAACTGTTCCCCTACGTAAATGATATTGCCCTGGCGGTTAGCATCTAAACCAGAAACGAGCAAAACTGAGTTAAATACTTCCTGTACGGGTTGATTTTCTAAATCCAGAGAGATAGTAGGTTCTGTTGCTTCTCCTTGACCTTCTGGCGCAGTACCAGCACTACCAGAAGCATATACTACGTTTAAATTAGCCGATCGCGCTAGCAAAGACAATACTTCGCGAATTGGGGCATCTCGTAAAACTAAGCGGGGAACTAGCGCGCTTGAGCCTAGATCTACCATGTCGGGCATAGTGCTTATATTAGAAACTGCCATATCTCCTACAGGCGGGGCAACGGCGCGTGGTAGAGTTGCGGGAACATCAGCAGGTTCGTCACTTTGAGCTTTAAACACCTGTTCTTTAACGTTATTAGCGCGGTTGTCATCAATAACTATTTCAGGGTTGGGAATTAATACATCAGAATCTGCGTTGTTTTTGTCTGAGTCTAGGCTAGACTTTTCGTCGTCTTTGGTTTTCTTTTGCCCTAATGCAGACTTGTAAGTTTGCTTAATATTTTTAATAGTCTGATGCCCAAACTGCGTTGCTTCTCTCTGGAGAGACTGAGCCTTCGTTACTCGGTTCAAGCTCAGAATCAGTTCATTTCCCTGTTGTTCCAATAGGTGTTCGACAGGAATATCTGCTTCGGTAGAAACAACAATTTGGGTATGTTTACTGTCGATCTGATTAACTTCGACTGTTTTGACACCTGGAATAGGATTAGTTTGCTTAAAGGATTTTCCCTGCGGTAAAGTTAAATTAGTGTTGAGTAAATTTGCTTCAATAGTATTGCCATCACGTAAGGTATAAAAGGAAGCATCAGTATTGGCTTTGTTGTTTGCCGCTAGTTTTAGTTCTAGTTGATTGTTGTTTTTATCTAGCTCAATTTCGGTAATTGTACGTTCGGCAGCCATTGAAGGGGCGCACGCTAGCATCACCGTTAATGTGGTCAAAAATCCAAGGAGATCGGACGTGGAGCGGAGCGGAGCTAATCCTTTAGGGCAATAGTTTTTCACTGTTTAATCCTCAACCGATAATATTAGTAAATATATTTTTGCTAGAACGTTTATTGTTCAGCAGCTTCAGCTTCTGGCTGACCATCTTTTTGACCATCACCTTCGGCGGCTGCTTCCTGAGCTTTTTTAGCAGTTTCTATTTCCGCTTCGCTTAGAGGTAAAATGGCATCTAGTTTAATTTGGGTTTTTAACTCGGCTTGCGTTTGCGGTACAACCTCGCTTCTACCACTAGTCAAAATTGCCGTTGGTTTTTCTTCCACAGTCGAACTAATCGTCTGTACCATCAACAAGGGCTGTAAGCGTTCTAGATCCTGTAAAATCTCTTTGGTTTCGAGAAAAGTTCCCTGGATTGTCAAAGAAATTCCCTGCCGTTTGAGCTTCCCCTGTACTCCTTCCCCCAAAGAAGCATCTTCAACTATAGTGGCATTGCCTTCAGGTTGATAGTCAATTAAAGATCCTTGATTAGCAGCAACAAAGCCATTTAAATCTAAGAGCAAGGTGTCTAAATCCTGCTGATTAGTAAACATGGACATCACGTCAGTTTTTAAAGCTCTAGTTTCGGCTAAATCCGCTTCTATTTGAGCTAACTGAAGCTGTAGATCGCCAGTTTTAATTTGGCTTAGCTGTACCTGTAGTTCTTGCTTTTTGGTTGCTGCCTCGTTGTAGGTTTTTTGAGCAGGATTGACAAAATTAATCAAGCCATAGCCAGCTAAAGTAATCCCCGCAACTGCGATCGCAATTCCCGAAACCTTTGGTGTAAAAGTAATCCCAAAGGCACTAGGATAGCCTCCTTCTAGACTCTTTTCTTCTGTGGCAAAATCTTCAGCAAAGGTCATTTCAAAATCGCTCCTTTACGCTCTAATGTTTTTAGTCTGGTTACGACACCAATTGAACCTTTATCGTTAATTTCTTGAATTAGCTCCGAAGAAGGTACATTATTTAACTGGGCTGAAATCGTGTATTTAACCCCAGGCAGTTCTAACGAAGCGATATCAGGAAAATCTTTTTGATTGGCTACTTCCACAGCAAAAGCTGCACTACTAGCAGCATTTAACTTAACCCGTTGTCGCTCAAAAAATGGCGATCGCTGGAGGAATAAAACGAAGTCATTCACATCTTCATAAGAACGAGCTACTCCAGACAAATCAACGCTGATGACAGATTCGGAACCAGTTTGCTGAATCGAATCTACCTGAACTCCTGGCGGAGTGCGATCGCTGATTTCTTGCATAATCGCTGCCCAGGGTTTGATTTTGTCAAATACCTGCACAAAAGCTGCCGTTTCGGCTTCGGCTGCCTGAATTTCCGCTTCGGCTGCCTCCAGCTGTTTGTTTTGATTTCCTAGTTCAGCAATTTCACTTTCTATTTGCTTTATTTCTGATTCTATAGCAACAGTTTTTGCCTTAACGCTTTGTAAATAACCAAATGTAACCGCAGGTGCGAGTAAAAACACAAATGCTCCCACTACAATCGGAATTTTGTCTGCTAAGGAAGGTTCTTTTTTCTGAAAAAAACTACTATTGATATCAGCAGATTGTCCCAGATTCCTATCTCTAAGAAAATTAATATCTAAGTTATACATAAAGCCATACAAATTCTGAGAATAATTTCCAATAACTGCAAATAATTTTAATCTTCCCTTATTCCCAAGCCCAGAACAATTCCCAAGCCAGGACGATGTTTAGGAGCAATATTCTGATTAATATCTAACCCTAAAGTAGCAATAGGATCGATTTTCATGGTCGGTAAATTTAATTTTTGGGTAAAAAATTCATCTACCTGATTGATTCCCGCTCCAGGTCCAGCTAATAGTAACTGAGCAATTTCTAAATCTTCGCTTTGATTAATATAAAAATTGATCGAACGACTCAATTCTTCAGTTAATTCGCCAAGAATTTTCAGCAAAGCTGCTTGTCCTGACTCAATCTGCGATGAATCTATATCTCCCGAATCTCCTATGCCATCAAGAACGTCAATATCGTGCAGTATCTCTGTGCCACCAGTAGCTGGTAAATTCATTGCTTGCGAAAATGCCGCCCGCATTTGATAAGTACCAATCGGCACAGTTCTCGAAAACTGAGGAACTCCTTCAACTACGATCGCAATTTCTGTACTATCAAACTCTAAATCCACTAAAACCACAGCCTCTTTCGCACCAAAAGATCGCAATTGCTCTCTAATAGTTCTAATCAGAGCAAAGCTATTAATCTCTAAAACTCCTATTTCTAGCTCAGCTTGCTTAAAAATTTCAGTGTAGAGATCGGTTACCTCTTTTTTAGTAGCGACTAACAAAACATTGACTTTTTCAATGCCATCTTCATCCATAAAGTAGCCTAGTTTGGCATAATCTAAATCTACCTCTTCCCTGGGATAAGGAAGATGCATTCCTGCTTCATGAACTAAAACCATGTCTTTAAGTTCTGCTTCATCGAGTTCGGCGGGAACAGGAATTACTCGAATAATCGCTTCCCTCATCGGCACGGCAGTCGATACTTTTTTGACATTAATTTTATTAATTTTGAGAGTATCTTTGATCAATTCAGAGAGAGTTAAAGTATCAACAATTTGTCCATCTTCGTACACTCCATCAGGAATATCAGCCGAAACATTTTTAATTAGTTTATAGTGCTGTCCTTGTTTGGCTATTTGAGCAATATTTATTTTCTGAGAATTAATTTCAATTCCCACATTGTTACCTTTCTTAGCAAATATATTAGTTAAATTATTCAGCATACTCCTGTCCTAGGTAGTATTTCAAAATTTGTACCTCATGATTAGATATGACAGTTTGACTGCCTTTTTAAGGCGGTGTACCGCTGACTTAAAACAGATTGGGTCAAAGCGCATTGAGATTTTACTTTTAATAACCAAAATAGAGTTAATATCTTTAATTCTGCTGCTTAATAATTTGCCAAATAGCTAATTATCAGTTAAGAAATATCAGATTTTTTAGATTAATAGGCTTACTCACATTGGACATTGTAGCTGCTATAAACAGATTTTTAGATAAGTAGTAGTACCGAAAAAACTTTAAAAGATATATATAATAATAGTTAAAATTACGGATAGATATTGCCATTTTTACCTATAAGTAATATGGTTTGATCTATTGTTTATCTTTAAATTTAGGCGGTGAAAAGGATTATCTTTACCAAAAGGCTTAGCTGGTACTTGTTGTTGGGAGTAATTTTAAGCGGTCTATCTGGCTGTAATCCTCAGGCAAATTCTAATTCTAATCAGCTTGAGTTTTGGACAATGCAGCTTAAACCCAACTTTACTGAATATTTTGTCAATTTAAACCGTACTTTTGAACAGCAGAATGAGTCACTTGAGCTAAGTTGGGTTGATGTTTCTTGGTCAGCTATGGAAAATAAGATTTTGACCTCTGTTTCGGCTAGAACCGCACCAGATGTAGTCAATCTAAACCCTAAATTTGCTTCGCAATTAGCGACGCGCAACGCCTGGCTGGACTTAGAAACAGTAGTTTCCCCTGAAGTAAAAGCGACTTATCTACCGAAAATTTGGCAAGCCAGCACTATCGAAGTCTGTCAAGAAAATAATTGTAACGAGCAAACCTTTGGTCTTCCCTGGTATCTAACTACCACCATTACTATTTACAATCAAGAACTCTTGACCACAGCAGGTATTAATCAACCACCTCAAACCTACTCCGAACTCGCACAAGCTGCTAAAACAATCAAAGAGAAAACGGGTAAATATGCTTTCTTTATCACTTTTGTACCGAGTGATTCAGGAGATGTTTTAGAGTCTTTGGTAAAAATGGGCGTAACTTTAGTCGATGATTCAGGAAAAGCAGCTTTTAATACTCCAGAAGGCAAAGCAGCCTTTCAGTATTGGGTAGATTTATACCAGCAAGAATTATTACCTCCAGATGTATTGACTCAAGGTCATCGTCGCGGAATTGAACTGTATCAGTCTGGAGAGATAGCTTTATTGACTTCTGGGGCCGAGTTTATCGATAGTGTCACTAACAATGCACCAACTGTGGCTAAAGTTTCTGCTGTTGCGCCACAAATTACTGGTCAAACAGGCAAAAAAAGCGTGGCGGTCATGAATTTGGTGATTCCTCGTGATAGCGATAAATCAGAACAGGCACTTAAATACGCTTTGTTTGTGACTAATACCGAAAATCAGTTAGCTTTTGCTCAAGAATCGAATGTTCTTCCTTCGACCACAAAAGCAGTAGAGCAATATTTACAAAATATTAAACAGCAGCAAACTAGTTTAAAAGGGCAGGCAAAACAGGTTAGCGCAGCGCAGCTTGAGGATGCAGAGGTTTTAATTCCCGTTCAAAAAGACCTGCAAATCTTACAAAAAGCAATTTATGAAAATTTACAGGCTGCAATGCTGGATGAAAAAACTGTAAAACAGGCGGTTCAGGATGCTGCCGATGAATGGAATCAAAAATAGAGAAATCAGAAATTAAGTAATCAATCAAATATAACTATTTAACCAGGCAAGTATTGTCTAGCTTAAAGTTTTTGACTGTAAATTAAATAAATTCCATAGATTAGGGCTAGCAACTGCACAGGAACTATTGCAGCATAACCTTTCAAAAATATATTTAAATCTAGATTAGAAAATATGGTTAAATAGGCTGCTCCAAAAACAGCTAAGGAAACTTTAGTTGAACTACGCTTTAGTTTTAGCATTCAATGATTAAAACCAACCTTTTTTTGATGCCATATAAGTAGTATAAAATTCATTGTCAGATTTGCTTAAGTACATAATTCCTTCAATTAGACCAATAATCCCCATTATAGGAGAACCAATACCACAGGTTAAAATACTAACTAAAAGCATTACTAGACCTTCGGTAGTATAGCCTAAGATAAATTTATGAATTCCTAAAGCTCCTAAAATAATACCGCAGATGCCACAAGTAATTTTTTTGCTGTTAGCATCTCCATTATTAGTATTACCTTCATTTTGAGGATTAGTCATGAGTTTTAATCTCTTTGATAAATAAGTATTTTGACTAATAGTATATTCAGACAATTCTTACTTTGTCTTCCGTAACTACACTAAAGCTAAGTGTCTTTAAGTTTTTTATGTTTCGTAAAAAATTTCAGCTAATAATAATATATCTTGTAGCTTTAACGAGCCTAACAATTTTATATTGTTTCGATCCTGCCAATTCTAATAGTATTTATCCTCCAAGTTTATCTAGAGAATGGGGAGGATTTTATTGTGCGGGATGCGGAATGTTTAGAGCTTTACATCAATTGATTCATGGCAACTGGCAATCTGCAATTAGATACAATCCTTTATTAATCATATGCTTACCGTATTTTTTATATTGGATTACACCTTATTTTTTGAGATATTTCTATCAAATAAATTTATATAATATCTACTATAAAAACCAGCAAATTTTGATAATTATAATTGTCTGTTTGATTTATAGCATATTAAGAAATATATCGGTCCCAGGATTGTTCTGGTTAGTTCCTCCCAATTAGGCAATAGTGTTAAAATTAAAATATAAGTGATCGCAGATCGCATTGAGCTTGAGCGCATTTTTATTAGAGTTAAGCAAAATCGCAGCTAAGCATTCTGTAACTAAACTTTATTGCAAAGATTGCTCAAAAATCTTATTATTGTCAATAAGCAGCAAATAATTGATAAAAGATTGGTATGGCTAACTATACGGCATCTTCTTTAAAAGCCGAACTCAATTCCCGAGGTTGGCGTATGACGCCTCAAAGAGAAAAAATCCTGCACGTATTTCAAAATCTCCCCAAAGGCGATCACCTCAGCGCAGAAGAATTACACGCTTTGGTTGAACAACGGGGAGAACCAATTAGTTTATCCACTATTTACCGTAGTGTAAAATTAATGGCGCGGATGGGGATTTTGCGAGAATTGGAATTAGCAGAAGGACACAAACACTATGAGTTAAATCAACCCTATCCCCATCACCATCATCACGTTGTTTGTATTCAATGCAACAACACAATTGAGTTTAGAGACGACACTATTTTAAAACATAGTCTTAAGCAGTGCAAAAAAGAAGGATTTCAGTTGATTGATTGTCAATTAACGGTAATGACTATTTGTCCAGAAGCTATTCGGATGGGTTGGCCATCAGCTTTGCCCACCGACTGGTGCTGTACAAGGATCATATCTGAAAGAGAAGCAAAGAAGCGATAAATTAAATTGGCGTTCCCCATCCAGAGTGGATAGAGTCACAAAACTCCTAAGCAACTTAAAGATAGCTGGTAGCAAATAATGTTCCCAGAGATTTAGACAACAAGCATAAAAACTGTAGCTTTGGCGACATTCAAAATCATCCTGCAACATAATGCAATGCCAATAAATTCTGGCATTGCCCAGAGTACAAACGGGTAAAGCAATTTTGCTCGCTAATCACTTTGCCGTGCCTAAGTGAAAGCCCATAGCCTTTTTCTTCATCATCTGAAAAATATTCAAGAAGCCGTTGGCGCGCGAAGGAGTAAGGCTAACATTTAAACCTGTATCTTCAATAAAGTCTGGCTCTATTTTAATAATCTCTTCGGGAGTTAGATCGTTCAATCCCGCAATCAAAAATGCTACCAAACCTTTGACTAATTGTGCGTCAGAATCTCCCTGGTAACAAATCTTACCGTTTTCTAGGCTAGCGGTAATGTATACCTGAGAAACACATCCCTTGACCTTATTTTCCTCAGTCTTAAACGATTCTGGCATGGCTGGCAGCTGGCTGGCATAGTGAAGTAGCTGCGCGTATTTTTGCTTGGGATTAGCACGACGTTTGAAGCGGTCAACAATTTTAGCTAGCTTGGGCGGTAAAGATGTTTCTGTTGATGACATATACAAATCCATGTCGGTGCGAAAATAACTTTAAAGATCACAATCAGGCTGAGTAATTAAGCGATCGCTTATATTACATTCACTTAATACTTTAGCAAAACTCATCCTTTTCCTCTTCATTTTGCTGAATCTGTCCCTCATTCAGATAAACTTTATTTTGAGAGGCATAGGCAGTCACGAGGTTTTTAAGAAGTGAAAAGAGTATTAGGTATCATTCTAGGAGGCGGTGCAGGTACTCGTTTGTATCCCCTAACTAAATTAAGGGCAAAACCAGCAGTACCCCTGGCTAGCAAATATCGTTTAATAGATATTCCCGTTAGTAACTGTATAAATTCTGAGATTCTCAAAATTTATGTTCTGACTCAATTTAATTCTGCTTCTCTTAATCGACATCTAAATCGTAGTTATAATTTTTCTGGATTTAGAGAAGGATTTGTAGAGGTACTATCAGCACAGCAGACTAAAGACAACTCTGGCTGGTTTCAGGGTACTGCTGATGCAGTTCGTCAATATATCGACTCGGTGAAAGCGTGGGATGTTGATGAAGTGATCATTTTGTCTGGCGATCATCTTTATCGCATGGACTACAGTAAATTTATTCGACACCATCGAAAAACCAATGCGGACATTACCTTATCAGTAGTGCCGATTGACGATAAAAGAGCTTCCAGCTTTGGGTTAATGAAAATAAATAATCAAGGCAGAATTATTGACTTTGCCGAAAAACCTAAGGGAGAAGACTTAAAAAAAATGCAGGTAGACACTACCGTATTAGGTCTAACTTCAGAGCAAGCCCAAAAAAGTCCATATATAGCTTCTATGGGGATTTATGTCTTCAAAAGAGACGTTTTGATTGACTTATTAGAAAACAATTCTAACCAAACTGACTTTGGTAACGAAATTATTCCAGGAGCAGCAAAAGATCACAATCTTCAAGCATACTTATTTAAAGGCTATTGGGAAGATATTGGCACAATTGAATCCTTTTATGAAGCAAATTTGGCTCTTACTAAACAGCCTCAGCCTGATTTTAGCTTTTACGATGAAAAAGCTCCGATTTACACCCGTTCTCGCTACTTGCCACCAACAAAACTTCTAGACTGTCAGGTAAGCGAATCGATGATTGGCGAAGGTTGTATTCTGAAAAATTGTCAGATTAATCATTCGGTAATTGGCATTAGAACTCGCATCGAAGGTGATTGCATCATAGAAGATACTTTGATTATGGGAGCAGATTTTTATGAGCCTTTTGCTGAAAGAAATTCTGGGCTGCAAAGTGGAGGAGTTCCTGTAGGAATTGGCGAAGGTTCGACTATTCGTCATGCCATTGTCGATAAAAATGCTCGTATTGGTCGCAATGTTCAAATTTTGAATAAAGATCGGGTTGAAGAATCTCAAAAAGAGGACGACGGCTTTTATATTCGTAGTGGTATTGTAGTCATTTTAAAAAATGCAACTATTTCAGACAATACTGTTATTTAAAAGGCTGGGATACAGTCGCCAGTTTTTGAACAGCTAACTTGACTAAAACATTAGTTCAACCTGATTCAATTGACAATTGAAATTTAAAGTTTTCGAGGGTGTAGTTAAATTGGCTGCGCCCTTTATTTGCCGTAATTTAAAAGTGATACTAAATCCGATTGAGCAAGTACTTTTTACTTAAACAGGAAGTTAGACCCAACTAATCAAGAGATAGTTATGAGGTTAAACTTGAAATAAAATGATTTTAATTATCTTGTTATCTTCGTTCGTATTATTGAGCATATAGCATATTAAGGTGAGCTAACTTTCTGAGGCAATAATTTCCCATGTCTTCTACCGAATTTAAAGATTATTACGCTATTTTAGGAGTCAATAAAACAGCAGGTATTGATGAAATCAAACAGAAATTTCGTAAACTAGCTTTCCAACATCATCCTGATCGCAACCAGGGTAACCAAGCTGCCGAAGCGAAGTTCAAGGAAATTAGCGAAGCTTATGACGTGCTTTCGGATGAAGACAAACGCTCTCAATACGATCGCTTTGGGCAATATTGGCAGCAAAACACTTCAACAGATTATACAGCAACGAATTCCGACCGCAACAATTTTAATACCAAAGTTGACTCCAACAGCCCAGACTTTAGTCAGTACGGCAACTTTGAAGAATTTATCAACGAACTTTTGGATCGTTTTGCTAGTCCTAGTACTAGCAGCACTTCTCAAAACTACTCATCTCAAGGTTCTACTAGCAACAGCAATGATCAGGAGTTTAATCGAGTTAGACAATCTGGCTGGGCAAATAGCGAAGCTAACATTAACTTGACTCATGCCGAAGCATTTCGAGGTACGACGAAACGTCTCAACTTAGGGCAAGAAACATTAGAAGTTCGTATTCCCGCTGGCGCTAAACCTGGTTCGCGTATTCGTTTGGCTGAGAAGGGAAAATTTAGTCCCTACACTCAGCAAAGGGAAGATTTATATCTTAATGTTCAATTAAATTCCCATCCTTTTTTTAGTTTTGAAAGGGACAACTTAGTCTGTGAAGTTCCCATAACACCCGATGAAGCAGTTTTAGGTTCATCCATTAGTGTTCCGACTCCTGAGGGTGAGGTAAAGATGAAAGTTCCTGCTGGCATAAGTTCAGGACAGGTGTTGCGTTTGCGCGGCAAAGGATGGTCTTCTCCCCAGGGAAATCGAACAGATTTACTGGTACGCATCGTCGTTATTACTCCCCAACAAATTAGTTCTCAAGAAAAAGAGTGCTACGAAAAAATTCGCGATCTGCGCAGCGAAAATCCCCGTGCAAGTTTACAAGGAGTAAGTCTTTAATTGGTTATTTGGCGATCGCTTGTGAGTGGATATTGCGCTCGTATTACTATGCGTTAGCTTGGTGTGGGTAGTTCATATACTGTCGGTAATACTGCTAAAGTGGAAATTCTCAACTTTACAGCCAGGGATAACGCTACTGCCACAGCGTTTGGCTTGACTCACTGCCACTAAGTTTTTCAACATTTCAGGCAAACACTGATTAAAGCGCAGGTTTTTAATTGGGTAAGCAATTTTGCCGTTTTCAATTAGGAAAGTACCGTCTCTAGTCATGCCTGTAACTTCTAGGGTACGAGGATTTACATAACGGACATACCAAGCACGACTCACCAAAATACCTCGTTCGGTACTGGCAATTAAATCCGCCACAGTGTTGTTTGAACCAGTCATGACAATCGGATACATTGCCCCTGTCGGTTTTTTGTCCTGTTCCCTTGCCCAGTAGCGACTATAAGCCAGAGTTTTGGGAATACCGTCTTGGATAATATTTAGTTTTTCATTACTTAAGCCATCGCCAAAAAACCTGCCTCCCTGCAACAGAGGATGAGCAGCATTGCGTTGAACTTGAACAATCGGGTTAAATAACTGTTCGCCAACTTTGTTGCCGATAGGCTTACCAGAATCGTCGCTACGAGACATAAAAGAACGTCCTTCATCGGCTGCCCGCGCATCCAGATTCCAGATTACCCAAGATAGCAAACTAGCAAAGGCAGAAGGTTCAAAAATAACGGTGTAGTCTCCTGGTTTGATCGTCTGAGGATTGCGCGAAGCGATCGCTCTTGCAATTACTTTCTCGGTCAATTCGATAATTGGTAAGTGAGCAATACTCCAGGCTGTACAACGATTCCAGCTAGAACCATTATCAACCCGGGCGGTAAAGCTAAAGTCGGCTTCGGTAGTGCGATCGCCACCCCGTAAACCCGCCGAATTACCGATGGCGTAAAGGGATACCTGGAAACTGAGTGTCCCCGATCCGTTGACTCCTGCATCTTGGCTTAAGGAACAGACTTGCTGAATAATTTCGCCTTTTTTAAGGGGAGAAAGATTAGCAGTAGCTTCGTCAAAAGCGGGGGTGCGATCGCTGTAGGTTTGTTTGGGTAATAATTCCACCCATTCAGGATCTTCAGGGGCAATCCGCGCCAAGTCTTCAGCCCGTCTTAAAGTTTGGGCGATCGCATCTTGATTTAATTCGGTTGTCGAAGCCGAGGCACTACGTTTACCAAAATAGCTAGTTACACTCAGGCTAAAGGTATTCTTACGCACATTTTGACTAATCTGGTTCTCGGAAAAGCGACTGAGGGCGGTTTCGCTGGCACTTAGGCTAACAAAAACACCGTCGGCTTGAGATTGGGCGATCGCCAATTCAATGACGGCGAGGGCTTCTTTTTGGGTAAGAAATGTATTGGAAGTGGTTAAAGTCATATTTAACTAACAATTGAGCAGTAATAAGCTAGAAGCTTTTGCCGATAAAGCCTAAACTAGGTAAAGTTACATAGTAGCAATCTGAAGAGTGATAGTATTGTTTTTTTGGTGACTTAGGATAAATTATTATGGCTGAAACTTTAATGTTTAACGCTTTGAGAGAAGCGACAGACGAAGAAATGGCAAGAGATCAAACTGTCTTTGTCTTGGGTGAAGATGTCGGGCATTATGGTGGTTCATATAAAGTCACCAAAGATTTACACAAAAAATACGGTGATTTACGTTTATTAGATACTCCGATTGCTGAAAATAGCTTTTGTGGGATGGCCGTTGGTGCAGCTATGACTGGCTTGCGTCCGATCATTGAAGGCATGAATATGGGCTTTTTACTATTGGCGTTTAACCAAATTGCTAACAACGCCGGGATGTTGCGCTATACTTCTGGCGGTAACTTTAAGATTCCGATGGTAATTCGTGGCCCTGGCGGTGTCGGAAGACAATTGGGTGCAGAACACTCTCAAAGATTGGAAGCTTATTTCCATGCTGTACCTGGATTAAAAATTGTGGCTTGTTCGACAGCTTATAACGCCAAAGGTTTACTCAAAGCAGCGATTCGAGATGATAACCCCGTGCTGTTTTTTGAACACGTCTTACTTTACAACCTCAAAGACGATCTGCCACAGGATGAGTACATTTTACCTTTAGATCGGGCAGAAATGGTGCGCAAAGGTAAAGATGTAACTATCCTGACGTATTCGCGGATGCGCCATCACTGTACCCAAGCATTAAAAGCGATCAAACAACAAGGTTACGATCCTGAAATTATTGACTTAATTTCCCTCAAGCCTTTTGATATGGAAACGATAGGTGAGTCGGTATGCAAAACTCACAAGGTAATCATTGTGGAAGAATGTATGAAAACTGGCGGTATTGGTGCTGAGTTAGTGGCATTAATTAACGAACAGTTGTTTGATGAGTTAGATGCGCCCGTCTTGCGTTTATCTTCTCAAGACATTCCTACTCCCTATAACGGTAAGTTAGAAAGTTTAACTATTGTGCAGCCAGCACAAATTGCCGAAGCCGTGCAAAAAATGATGGAAGATCGGATTTAATTATTAGTTATTGAGATTAATTCAAAGACGTTGGTGTTTAGCACAGCGTCTTTTTTATCTTTAAATCAAGAGTCAAGAGTCGCAATACTTCGCTCGGATAAGCCTCTATATTGATTAATTGTGTTTGAGGTAGTGGGTAGTAGGTAGTAGGTAGTGGGTAGTAGGTAGTGGGTAGTAGGTAGTAGGTAGTAGGTAGTAGATAGTAGATTATTTTTCTTTAAGTTTTTTGGTAATTGCTACTAAAATTTTAATGATTACTTCTATCTCTTTCAACATATCAGAGAATTTAAATGTCGGCACTAAATTATTTTCGAGCATTAATTCAATCCAATACTTAGTTTCAGAAGCCTCTTTTAAAGCTATTAAATATTTCGATAAAAAGTCTTTTTCTGATTGGGCATAAATTCCTTC